>CALKKA010000114.1 GCA_937995495.1 uncultured Phycisphaerae bacterium | reverse complement strand
CAAGCGTATCGGCATGCACTGTCATAACAACCAGCAGCTTGCATTTGCCAATACGATCGAGGGTATTCGAAAGGGCGCCAATCTGCTGGATGCATCGCTGTACGGTATCGGACGGGGCGCGGGTAACTGTGCGCTGGAACTGCTGCTGGGTTTCCTGAAGAATCCCAAATATGATCTGGAACCGGTCCTGCGGATCATTCAGGATTATATGATCCCGATGCGTGAGGAAATCGAGTGGGGATACATGATCCCGTATGTTGTGACGGGAATCCTGAACCAGCACCCACGGGCGGCGATCCGGATGCGTCAAACGGATGATAAGGATAAATACGCCGAATTTTATAATGAGATCCGCAGCGATCTCGATGTAGCTGACTAAGGAACGGATTCCATATGCGATATAGCCAGACACTGATACCGACGGTGAAGGAAGTGCCTGCGGATGCGGAGATCATCAGCCATCAGCTGATGCTTAGGGCGGGACTGATGCGAAAACTGGCCAGCGGGACGTATATTTATCTGCCCGCCGGACAGCGGATGCTGGATAAGGTGACGCGGATCGTGCGGGAAGAAATGAATCGTACGGGTGCGCAGGAAATCACCATGCCGGTCGTTCAGCCGCTGGAACTGTGGCAGAAGACCGGCCGCGATGTGGACTATGGTGAAACGCTGGGTCAGTTTACGGATCGGCACGGCCGGGGCAATGTCCTGTCGCCGACAGCGGAAGAGGGGTTTACCTTCCTGGCGGCCAACGAGATCAAGTCGTACAAGCAGCTGCCGATGAATCTGTATCAGATCAATACCAAGTATCGCGATGAGTTTCGTCCGCGGTTTGGCGTGCTGCGGTCGCGCGAGTTTATTATGAAGGATGCGTACAGTTTTCATGTGGATGAGGAATCGCTGCATGAAACCTATATGGATATGTACAATGCCTATTGCCGGGTGTTCGAGCGGTGCGGTGTGGAGTATGTGATCGTGCTGGCCGAGTCCGGCGAGATGGGCGGGAGCGGGTCGCATCAGTTTACCGTGCCGTGCGCCAACGGTGAGGATGTGATCGTTTATACCGATGACGACAAAGAGGCGTGGAATATTGAAAAGGCGCCGGTCGATCCGCTGGCCAAGCAGGATGCTGTCGAGGCAGGTCCTATCGAAGAAGTGCACACGCCCAGAGCCGGTAAGGTTGAGGATGTGTGTGCTTTTTTGAAATTGGAGCCGGGTCAGCTTATAAAGACGCTGATCCATACCTGCGGCGATGAGACCGTTGCTGTGCTGGTTCGCGGTGATCATGAAGCCAATCCGGAGAAGCTGACCCGCTTGCTGGATGGGGCGCATCATGACATGGCGGATGAAGCGACGGTGGTTAAACTGACTGGAGCAGCTGTTGGTTTTGCCGGGCCGGTGGGTTTGTGCGACAAGGTTGACAGGATCTATGTTGATCATGCTGTTGCGGCGATGGCAGTCGGCACAGCCGGTGCGAATAAGACCGACTACCATATTACCAATGTTGTGCCGGGGCGGGATTTTCCGCTGGAGGGTGACAAGGTGCAGGTGGTCGATATTCGCAATGCCGTTGACGGCGATACCTATGAAGGCAAGACGCTGCTGTTCAAACGTGGGATCGAGGTCGGCCAGGTCTTTAAGCTTGGGGATAAATACAGCAAAAAGCTGGGTGCGAACTGCCTCGGTGAAGACGGCAAGCCGCGCGACCTGTTGATGGGTTGCTACGGCATTGGCATTAATCGCATCATTGCCTCGGCGGTTGAAAATGGCCACGATGATAACGGGATGATCCTGCCGATCTCCATTGCTCCGTGGGAAGTGATCGTGACGCCGGCAGGCAAGGAATATGAGATCGTTGAAGCGGCGGAAAAGATCTATCAGCAGTTGCTGGATGCGGGGGTGGAAGTGATCATCGACGACCGTAACGCCCGGGGCGGTGTGAAGTTCAAGGACGCTGACCTTTTGGGTATTCCGATCCGTGTGACCATCGGCAAAAAGTCACTGGCCGAAGGGCAGGTCGAGTTCAAACTCAGAAGCGAGCCCGACCGCAGCACACTGCCTATCGACACCGCGGCCAAACAGGTCGCTGAGATGGTTCGGGACATGAAAGCCAAACTAGAGCGACCCAAAGAATAAATTGCAAGGCGGGCCAAAATGACCCGCCTTTTTTTTCATATAGAGGATCGCCAGTGAATGAAAAATTAGTCAAAAAGATATTGTCTGAAATGCATGAACTGCTCATTGATTGTGAAGAAATTCATAGTGCTCAATTTATTCAAGAAGCGTATGAGGCTAAGGGGGGAGAACTGAAAAACTTTCTTGTTTCTAATGAACTTTGGGGAGGAGCGGGATCGATTGCGGACGAGGCGTGTATAGATAATAAGCAACATCGTGAATTATTAGAGAAATTACTCATCAAGCTTGGGAAAATCCAAACAAACGCGAAAATAGTTAATAGTAGAACAGACATGTGGGTAACAGCATTTAGCATGAGATATTAATACATGTGGGAAATACAGGACATCCAACCGGTTAAGCTGATCGTCGGGATCCTGGCGTGCGATGAATCCGCGCTGGATGTTTCTCGACAAGTTTTATTGGATGCATATGGCCAAGCCGACCTGGTCAGTGAGGTCTGGCCGTTTGATATGACCGAGTATTATGTCGACGAAGCCGGGCCGAACATGGTGCGGCAGTTTATGGCATTCGAAAACCTCATCGATCCGGGACGGTTGGCCGCGATCAAGCATGAGACCAACCGCATGGAGCAGGAGTTGGCGAAGCAATTGGATACGCCGTATCCTCGGCCCGTGAACTTTGATCCGGGGGTGATCGAGCCCTCCAAATTGATATTGGCGTCGACCAAAAATTTCGCCCATCGGATCTATATTGGTAACCATATGTACGCCGAAGTGACGATGACTTACAACAAGGGGAAATGGGAAACATTCCCTTTTACATTTCCCGATTACAAGAGCGGGCGGTATAATGCGTATCTGAATAAGGTTCGTCAAACGCTTGTTCATCAGTTGAGAGAACGAAAAAAAAACTAACGTTGGCCATGCGGTACTATGGTTAAGGAGAACGGCCATTAGTCATTTAGCAATCGCAATGATCGGTATGTCCATCGCGGCGTGTGTATGCAGCGGCGCGCTGACGGCCTATGTTAAAAGCCGGGCCATCAGGACAGGCTTTGTGTCGCGGCCCAGCGATGACCGTTATAACCGCAATGTCGTCGCGCTTGGCGGGGGGGTTGCGATATTCTGGACCATTGCATTGTTCGTGCTGGTTGGAGCGGCCGTGATGAAGTTTCTGGTGGCACCGGGGCATCTGGTGTTTATCGATGAATCCATCACACAGCATACCGCCGGATTCATGAAAAAGATCAATGGCCTGCTGGTTGTCCTTGCGGCAGTCTTTATCCTGCATTTGATGGGCCTGTGGGATGATAAAAAACATCTCGGCCCGTTTGTGAAACTGGCCATTCAGTTCGCCACCGCGTTCGTGGCTGCGTGGTTCGCCGATATTCGCGTGGAGATGTTTATTGAAAACAAACTCATCA
>CALKKA010000113.1 GCA_937995495.1 uncultured Phycisphaerae bacterium | reverse complement strand
ATCGGCAAATACATCGGGACCATTGTGATATCGTGACCGGCCTTCTGGAACGCCCGCACCAGCGCCAAATCGCGAAGACAGTTTTCACAATAAAAATTATCGCCTGAGCCCGGGGTCAGTTGTAGTATCCGCATCGATTCGTTCCTCATAGGGTTTACGCAAATTTAAGGATAAGCGAAATGCGAACGGATTTCAACGATTGCCCGACGAAGAAAACTGGATTATTTTTCCATGACTTCAGATTGCGCATCCGACTGACTGAATACCGACACAATAAATGCTTTGACCGCTGTTTTGAAGTCTTCGAGGATCATGTACAGCGCCGGAACAAGAATCAGCGTAATAATTGTCGCGAACAGGACGCCAAATGCTAATGATACTGCCATCGGGATCAGGAAGCGAGCCTGCAAACTCTTTTCGAGCATCATTGGTACCAGTCCGCAAAAAGTCGTCAGCGTTGTCAGCAGGATCGGACGAAAACGGCGCGTCACCGAATCGCGAATCACCTGTTTTAGAGCAATGCCTTCAGCTCGCTCACGATTGATCAGATCGATCATAATCAGTGAATCGTTAACGACAATCCCGGTCAGTGCCACAATTCCGAATACCGACAATATCGATAACTGGAAGCCCATGACAATATGCCCCACCAGTGCCCCTACCAGTCCGAACGGAATCGCGGACATGATAATTGCCGGCTGCATGTAACTGCGGAATTGAACGGCCAGCAGGCCGAAAATCGCCATCATCGCAATGGCCGCGCTGGTCCCTAAACTCTTGGCCACATCCCGCTGGTCTCGCTGTTCACCTTCAAAGTCATAGCTCAACCCCGGGTATTTTTCACTGAGTGGCCCAAGCACTTTCTGCCTAAGCTCTGCAACCACTTCATTGCCACTGGTAACCGCCTGGTCCACATCCGCGGTGACACTGACCACACGGCGACGATCCGTGCGATTGATGGACGCATAGCCGCGTCCCAGATTCACCGTTGCCACTTCCTTAAATGGAATCTCGGTGCCGTCTTTGAGGCGGATTCTCATGTTTTCAATGTCCGCCAGAGAGGTTCGCTCACCCTCTGGGTAGCGAACCATCACGCGGATGTCGTCGCGGCCGCGCTGGACCCGCTGGACCTCATCGCCGTAGAAACCCTGCCGCACCTGTCGTGCTAAGTCCTCCCAACTCAAGCCCAGTGTTCGGCCGGACTCTTTGAGCGACAGCTTCAACTCCAGTTTCCCCGCCTCAAAGGTATCTGAAATATCGTAGACGCCGTTGTATTCGGCAAGTGTCTTTTTTACGTCTTCAACCGCCGCTAACAGCACCTCAAAATCACGGTGGCTCATCTCAACATAGATCGCGGTGCCGCCATGGAATAATGACGAGGTAAATGTCAAACTCGAGACCCCAGGAACCTGGCCCACTTCTTCCCGCCACATACTGGCAATTTTTTCGGAGGAATAGTCGCTGCCGCGATGTTGTCCTTCCAGCAATTGGATATTAATCTCGGCGGCATGGGAACCACTGTCCGAAGAGGTGGGGGGGCCGCCCGCATCGCCGCGGGTGAACGGCTGCTGGCCGATATCGGTGGACATATGTACGAACATTGGTTTAGGTGCCTCGTTTTGGTTTTTTAATCCAATGATTGACTTGAGTTTTTTCCAGGCGGAATGATTGTTTTTTTCAAGGCGCTCCGCTTCTATGCGTTCCTCGATTCGTCTCGCAGCGTCTTCAATCTGAGCAACGATCTTACGCGTCTGCTCAACGCTGGTTCCCATGGGCATCGACAACGATGCCCACACATTATCCGACTCAACTTTTGGCAGCAATGAGAACTTGATAAATCCTGCACTGACATAGCCAATGGCGACACACAAAACCAGAAACGCGCAGGCTACCGTCACATAACGCCAGCGAACCGCCAACTGGACAAATGGAGCGAATCTTTTTTCAACAAAACCTTCCAGATGAACGCGTACCCATCCCTGAATTCTACCAACAATCCCTAAATGACCTCTTTGAGAGGCCAGCGGCCTGCCACCGGACAAATGAGCCGGCAGGATCAACAACGCCTCGACCAATGAGAAAGCCAGTACGGGAATCACGACCATTGGGATTACGCGAATAAATTTCCCGAAAATGCCATAGATATATAAGAGCGGCATAAATGCAAAGATCGTCGTCAACACCGCCATTGTAACCGGCGCACACATTTCACGGACCCCCTTGATCGCCGCATCGACCGGCTTCATGCCACGCTGACGATATTCGAAGATATTTTCTCCAACCACGATCGCATCGTCCACCACGATACCCAGCGCCAGAATAAATGCAAACAGTGACATCATATTGATCGACGTGTCCAGATACCGCATCATCCAGAAAGCACCCATAAACGAGATCGGGATGCCCAGCGTCGTCCAGAACGCCAGACGTAAGTCAAGGAACAGCGACAGTACAATGAAGACAAGCACTAAACCAAACAGCGCATTTCGTCGCAACAGATTAAGACGCGCTTGCAACATCTTGGAGCGATCAAACCAAGTGCCTACGGAGATGCCCTCTGGCAGAGAATTCTCATTTTCGGCGATGTACTGCTTGACAGTCGCCACCAGATCCAGCAGGTTCTGTGTTCCCACGCGATAGACCTGCAACTGAACCGAGCGTTTTCCATCAAAATAACTGGCCTTGTCGGAATCTTCAAAATCATCTTTCACGGTAGCCATATCTGACAGGTAAATTTTCGTCCCATCATTACGTGTCAAAATAACGATCTTTTCAAAATCGCCGCCTCGGTAACGCTGCCCCTTGGTACGGATCAGGATTTCACCGCCGGTGGTCTTGACGGATCCACCCGGCAGATCCAGCGAGGCATTTCGGACCGCCGTCGAGACATCGCTAAAACTCAACCCGTATCGGCGCAGGTTTTCCTCCGACACTTCGATCGAGATTTCATATCGGCGAGCACCCGTCACATCCACCTGTGAAATTGTGGGCATCGCCGTCAATTCGTCCCGCATCTGCTCAGCGAGTTCCTTCAGCGATTGCTCGGTCGCATTGCCATACAGCACCATGGTTATGACATGATTGCGAATTGTTTCTTCTTTGATGATCGGTTCTTCGGTTTCTTTGGGGAATGTAATGATACGGTCCACCGCCGCCTTGACATCATCCAGCACCTCGCTGTTATCCGCAAAGTCCTCGATCTCAACCATGACAAACCCCATACCCTCCATCCCCACCGAACGGATGCGTTTAACACCATCCAAACCCGCGACGGCTTCTTCCACACGCAAGCAAACACCCTCTTCTGACTCGGCAGGCGTCGCCCCCAGATACGGTACCTGGATCGAAATAACATCCACACTCATCTGGGGGAACATCTCGACAATATTCGTTAACAAACTGATAATGCCCCCGACGATGATCATCAGCATCAACAGGTTAGCCGCAACATGGTTTTGGGCAAACCAGGCAAGCACACCTTTTTTATCATTCAATGATTCCACCGGTTGCTCCTATTGATTCTCTGCTTTGTCATCGACCAGAATGCGAATCGCCATGCCGTCGGTTACAGTTCCCAATGCACTGATAACAACAAAATCCCCCTCATTCAGTCCGGCAGCAACATAGGCAAAATCTCTATCCATTCTGACGATATCCACGGGCTGAATGGTCAATTCCTTTGTTTCGCCCGTCTCAACCTTTGTTTCGCCTGTCTCGGCGGCCACCCAGACTTCAGAACCCCCGTGGATCGCATACCGGGGCACTCGATAGATATCATTGATCTGGCGACCTTCAATATCCACCCGGACAAACATCCCCGGCGTCAGCGGCGGGCGGGATGAGTCTGTCTTGAACGGATCTGTGACCTGCGCAACAACATGAACCATACGCGATTTTGGATCGATCTGTCCTTCGGTGCGAACCAGCTGCCCTTGCCAGGTATATTCTCCACCGGCAAAGGATGCTAAAACGCTCACAGGTGTATCCACGACATCGCCCCTATGATTACCATCCAGGGAAAGGTCAAACCACTGTAATTCAGCATCCTCAAGCGGCACTATGATCTCAACGATATCTGTACGATAGACCGTCGCAACAGGAGCCCCTGCGGAAATGAACTGGCCCACATCAATACTCGTATGCACGATCCGTCCATCAAACGGCATCTTCAGTGTCGTTCGTTCCAAGTCCAATTTTGCCTTGGCCAGGCGGGCCTTGGCGGCATTCAACTGTGCTTGTGCATTGCGTATCTGGGG
>CALKKA010000112.1 GCA_937995495.1 uncultured Phycisphaerae bacterium | reverse complement strand
CGACACGGGCATCGGCATTCCGGAGGACCGGCAGGAGAAGGTCTTCGAATCGTTTGAACAGGCCGACAGCAGCACCAGCCGCAAGTATGGCGGAACGGGTCTGGGGCTGGCGATCACCCGCGAGCTCATCGAGATGATGGGGGGGGCGGTCTCGCTGGAAAGCCAGGAAGGCATCGGTTCAATCTTCACTATTACATTGCCGGTCGAGCTGGCCAGTCCAGCGGTTGTTTCCTCACAAGTCTGACCGTGTGCTCGGCAATCGCACACCCCGCCCAGGGCTACCGCATCTAATTTTTTTGTGACTCAAGAGATTGCCAGCAACGGTCCGATAACTTCTGTATAAATTGTTATGTTATTACTATACAGGAGGTTACGAATGAATATGAGATTGCTGGATTACTTCGCTGATGTTACGGATCCCAGGGTTGAGCGGACAAAATTACACAAATTGGAAGATATTCTGGCGATCGCGATTTGTGCGACTATTTGCGGAGCGGATGGCTGGACAGAAATGGCTTTTTTCGGAGAGTGCAAACAGCCATGGCTTAAAACATTTCTGGAATTGCCCAACGGCGTACCATCTGACGACACTTTCAGGCGTGTGATTTCAACATTGCAGCCCGAAGAATTTGAAGCTTGTTTTCAGAGATGGACAAAAGCTCTTTCAAATAATCACAGCGACATCATTGCGATTGACGGCAAAACGCTGCGGCGTTCACATGATAATGCCAACGGGAAAGCCGCAGTTCATATCGTCAGTGCATGGGCCTGCGAAAACAAAATGGTTTTCGGTCAGGTTACAACCGATGAGAAAAGCAATGAAATTAAAGCGATCCCAAAATTGCTTGAAATGCTGTCTATAGACGGTTCTGTGGTAACAATAGACGCAATGGGCTGTCAGAAAAAGATTGCGAAAAAGATCAAAGAATCTAACGGAGATTATATTTTCAGCCTCAAAGGTAATCATGGAACATTGCATGAAGAAGTGAAATTATTTCTGGACGATGCGATTGCTAACAGCGGTGTGCATGATTATGATTGTGCCGCTAATGGAGGACATGGCCGAGTCGAAGTACGAAAAGTGTGGTACAGTGAAAATGTTCAATGGATGAAAGATTGTCAACAGTGGCAAGGCCTGTCCAGTTTGGTTGCTGTCGAAAGCCAGCGAACTATCGGCGATAAAATCAGCATCGAAAGGCGTTACTTTATCAGTAGTCTCTCTGGTACAGACGCAGAAACCATCGGCCGAATGATTCGCAGCCATTGGGGCGTCGAAAACAAATTGCACTGGAGCCTTGATGTAAGTTTTGGCGAAGATGACAGCCGAATTCGTAAAGGCTTTGGTGCTGAAAATGTCTCTCGTTTGCGTAGAATAGCGTTAAACCTGCTAAAACAGGAAAAGACGGCCAAGTGCGGCATCAAAATAAAACAACACAAAGCTGGCTGGGACGAAAAATATTTACAAAAAATACTGGGAATTTAGATGCGGTAGCCCTGACACCCCGCCTGCAAACCTTGACAAGGGTGTCCCCTGTCAGTAGGATGCATACACTAATTCCTTTTGAAAGGTGTTTGATGCGTCCGACCCTGCTTGCATTGATGATACTGACGGCTGTCTCCTTTTCTTTTGCCGCCGATTGGCCGCAGTTTCGCGGGCCCCATCTGAGCGGTACCTCCGAGGAGATCGGCCTGCCCGACCGTCTGGACCCTTCCACGCTGCTCTGGAAAACCCCGCTGCCCGGGACCGGCGAGTCCACTCCCGTCATCGTGGGCGACCGTGTGTACCTCACCGGCAGCGAGCAAGAGACCCAGGCGCTGTTTGTCATGTGCGTCAATGCCGCCGATGGAAAACTCCACTGGAAGAAAAATGTCTCCCGCTATGTCGAGCCGCCGCGCGGGACCGCTGTCGCGTCGCCTTCGCCGGCCGCGGATGCAAGCGGCGTGGTGTTTTCGTTTTCCAACGGCTTCCTCGTCAAGTTTGACCCCGACGGAAAGCAGCTCTGGTCGCATGACCTGGTCCAGCTCTACGGTCCGCTGTCGCTGCTGTGGAGCTATTCCAGCAGCCCGGTGCTGTATGACGGCCGCCTCTATGTCGTCGTGATGCGAATGACCGACCTGCCGGAGGGCTCGGATTTTTTCGGCTCCATGGAATCCTACCTGCTGGGTATCGATCCCGCTGACGGACAGATCCGCTTTAAAATCGAACGGCCGACCGATGCGGTCTATGAATCAAACGACGGCCATACCACCCCCATCGTGACCGCGGTCGACGGACAGGAGCAGTTGATCATATACGGCGCCGACCACATCACCGGCCACGACCTGGACACCGGCAAAGAAGTGTGGCGGCACCATTTTGCGAAAGAGAAAAAAAGAATGGACCGCGCCATCGCCACCCCGGTCGCAGGGGGTGGGTTGCTGTACTGCATGTATCCCCGCGGCGACTCGGTCTTTGCGTGCAGTCTTTCAAAACTGGCCGCAGGTGACCAGGCGCCCCGAGTCTGGACCTATGAAAAAACGGCTCCGGATGTGCCCAGCCCGGTGTGGGTGGATGGGTACCTGTACACGATCGCGGAAAAGAAAAAAACGCTCACCTG
>CALKKA010000111.1 GCA_937995495.1 uncultured Phycisphaerae bacterium | reverse complement strand
TGCAGACTTTGGCCTGTTCGAAACCAAGGGTGGATCGCATCTGTTCAAGTTCCATATGCTTCCGCTCGGTTGGGGCCAAAGCCCGGATGTTCCGGTCTTTGCATTGCGGGACAACGATGGGGTTTGGAATACGCGTACCTTCGGTGCACCGGTCGATAATACCGACTACACCGTTGTCGTCAAGATCGCGGCGTCACAAACCGGTGACGACACTGTTTTGGTGAAAGTCTACAGTGATCCCGATGTATTGCCTGCTGCAGAACCGATCGTTTGGGACGCTTCGTTTACACTGCAAAGCAATGGTGTTTATCCATGGGTTTCGTTGGACTCCAAAGGCGACTCATTTGATCAAACCAGTTTTGATGAGGTCCGCGTGGGCCTTGGCTGGGGTGCTGTGACCGGTAATGCGGAGGCCTGCGGTGATCTTGGGACCGTTCAGTATTACGATCTCGATGAAAACTGCTACATCAATCTGGGCGACTTCGCCCTGCTGGCTTCAGCCTGGTTGGGATGTACCGATCCGGCGGGCGTCGGCTGTGAGAATGTTTCTGAAGGATTCGGTGACCTGATCCAACTGACTGATACGGACCTGAAGGTCTATGAAACCACGACTGCGATCACGGTCGACGGCGATCTGTCCGACTGGTCCGGAACATGGTACAACACACGGTTTACAGGTGGGTATCAATCTGCTAACGCCGATGATATCACTAATGCAGAGATTGCATTGCGGTGGGATCAATCAACGCCTTACGTAGTTTATATGGCGCTTAAAGTGACAGATACCGAGCATAATTTCATGGACAACCCAACGACTTGGAATCAGGGCGATTTCTTTGAATTTGCTTTCACCGTCCAGAACAACAGCACTTCGACAACCTGGTGGGACAGTTGGACCTTTGATACCGCTCAGTTTTATGGCCTCTGGCCTCAAACGGACGGAAGCACGTTTGGCGTCCTTGGCAATGTCCATAATACGCCGGGATATACCGATCCTGCGACGGTCGGTGTGGACTATGCAACCGCCGAAGTGGGCGATGTGATTGTTTATGAGATGGCACTGCCGACGAACGACCCCAACAGTGCCCCGTTGGTCCACGGTGAAGTCGTTGCAGTTAACCCGCAGATAAACTCAGTGAGTTCTGCAGGCTTTGGTGCTCTGTTTGATAATCAGGGCAAAGTTCCCGCAACTGATTTCTTCAAGTTTACCGTTACTGCCAACAGTACACTCAGTCTGGGTGATTTTGGCTACTTTGATGCGGACCTTGATCTGGACGGTTACGTTGACATCGATGATCTCTTGACGATTGTTCAGAAGTGGTTAAGTTGTACAGATCCGGAAGTGCTTGGCTGTGATACGCCTTGGGCTCCCTGACTTTAAATAAGTGTTGAAATTCATGCTGGGAGCACAATGTTCCCAGCATGAATTCAGTTTTTTATTTAACGCATATTTTTTTGGAAAGAGAGATTGGAATGAAACGTTTTAAGAATCAGGCGTTTACCTTAATTGAACTCTTGGTGGTAATCTCGATCATCGCGCTTCTCTTATCGGTCATCGTTCCCTCTCTCAACAGGGCGAAAGATGCCGCCAAAAAAGTGATCTGCCGTTCGAACCTCAAAAACATCGCCTATGCGGCCTTTCTCTGGAGTGACGACAACGATGATTGGATGCCCCCTGCCCTGTGGGATAGAGGCACTCGGGATGAAGACGGCCAGATTAAGGACCCGCTGCTCCAGGAGTACCTCGATACCGGTGCAGGTGATAACGTGATGCATTGCCCGGCCATGAAAAGCCGGTTGGCCGGCAAGACATATGGCGAACTGGGGATTCCTGATGCGGAATTGGCCGCGATGGGATTAGGCTCCCACAATTTTATTAACAGCTACGGCTACAACATTAAACTCTGCAGCAAAACAGGGGGTTGTCCCGGTAGTTATGACACAGGTAATGATGATGGAACGCAATGGGGCAGAGGGCATGTCTGGTATAGCCAGCATGGAAACTGTAAACGGCTCACGATCGACACGCCTTATCAGAAACTGGTGTTTGCAGAATCGTGGTCCTATATAACGTATCCGGAAATATATCTTGCTGATGCCAATCCGAACAGCATCATACAAAGCCCTGCCGACCGCGGGTTGCGCCACTCCGTCAAGACCCGAAAAGTGGGGTCCGCCCAAAACCATGACGAGGAAGCCGGTACCATGAATATCGTGTGGGCAGACGGCTCCGTTTCGATCGCCCCGAAAGATTTCGAAGAATTTGATGAAAGTAAGGGTCGGTATAAAATGAATGATAAATATTGGTACGGTCGTCGGGATTGGAGATAAGTAATTGTCTTTTCCATCGATTGAAATGAATTCTTCATGTTCTTTCCTCCGGTGACGGCCCGAGACCCATCGGGCAGTACCCGGGGGGGTGACGAAGCGTTCTTTTACATATTTAACAGAGAATGTTGGTTTTTCGAATACCTTTTTTAAAAACAGTGGGGATTAAAGTTTTCTTCTTAAATGCTTCAAACGACCTCATTCTATGTCATTTTTGAAAAAGAAAGATCATAAGAATAAAAGCCGGGCATTCACCTTAATTGAACTGCTGGTGGTGATCTCGATTATTGCGCTTCTCTTATCGGTCATTGTTCCTTCTCTCAACAGGGCCAAAGACGCGGCCAAAAAGGTGATCTGCCGTTCGAACCTGAAAAATATTAGCTATGCAGCTTTTCTTTGGAGTGATGATAATGATGGATGGATGCCGCCTGCGTTGTGGGACAGAGGCACTCAGAATGAAGACGGCCAGATCCAGGACCCATTGCTTCAGGAGTACCTGGATACCGGCGCGGGCGATAACGTAATGCATTGCCCGGCTCTTAAAAGCCGATTGGCCGGAAAGACATACGGCCAGTTGGGTATTCCTGATGCGGAATTGGCCGTAATGGGATTAGGCCCCCACAATTTCATTAACAGTTACGGCTACAATGCTAAGCTGTGTGGTAAAACAGGCGGTTGTCCCGGCGATTATAACTCAAGTAATGATGATGGATCAGGCTGGGGCAGAAACAATGTGTGGTATAATAAGCATGGCAATTGTAAACGGCTAACGATCGACACGCCTTATCAAAAAATTATGTTCCCAGAATCGTGGTCCTATATAGCGTATCCGGAAATATATCGTGCCGATCCCAATCCGGACAGTCTGATACAAAGTCCCGCCGACCGCGGGTTGCGCCACTCGGTTAAGACCCGGAAAGTGGGATCCGCCCTGAATCATGATGAGGAGGCCGGAACCATGAATATCGCGTGGTGCGACGGCTCAGTTTCAATTGCGCCGAAAGATTTTGAGGAATTTGATGAGAGCAAAGGCATCTATAAAAGAAATGGCAAATATTGGTATGGAAAGACAAGTTGGTAATGATGTGTTTGAGCGTTGTGAATTTTCGTTTGGATAGACTAACAGTCTCCTGCTGAAATCTCTCGAGAGCCCTATTTTCTAAGGAATAATAAAATGAAGTATAAGTCAGGTTTTTTTTTCATGGTCCTTTGGGTATCGGTGGCAGCCGGGGCATCGACAGTTTACTTTGATCTGGGTGCCGCGTACATTGTGTCGGGCAACTGGAATACCGTCGCCGATTATGGGGCTGGACTGCAGGTTGAAAATGCGATCGACAGCACCGGCACACCGACCAGTGTCGCATATAATTGTGTGGATGGCTTTGCACAGGCAAATTCGACAGGCGAGAGCGGTGTGACCGCTTATCCGATTGAAGCGGGGCGGGATTCTTTCTATCTGTCTGCACTTGACATTTCTTCTGATAATTATGCAAAAATTCTGATTGGCGGGTTGACACCGGGCGAGAGCTACGACGTTAAGTTTTTTGGATCCAGAGCCTCTTCCGGCCCCAGGGCCCTGGATATTACGATCGGCTCTGAGACCCGGTATCTTGATGCAGCTCGCAATATCAGCACGGTGGTTGCGATCAATGGCGTTCAACCCGATGCCGGGGGGGGGCTTGCCATAGATGTGGCCGTGGCAGCGAACAGCACTTATGGATATCTTGGGGTCATCGAGATCAACGGCCAGTTTGGCCCGCCGCTGGACCAGGAACCGCCTGGGATCTATGTGGCGCCGTGGGGGTATGACTCCAATTCCGGCACCTATAACTGGCCCCTGGCGACCCTTCAGGGCGCGGTTAATTGGGTAAGGTCTTACAAGCAATCCAATCCGCTGCCGGCCGGCGGACTGGAGGTCTATTTCAGAGAAGGTGTTTATAACGTCAGCTCTACTGTAAATCTCTCTGCTGCAGATTCAGGCACCGCTCCTTCACCGATCGTCTACATGGCCTGTCCCAAGGAAGAAGTGATTTTTACCGGGGGTCAGGTCATCGATCCAGCGTGGTTTGAAAGTGTTACAGACAATGCAATTTTGAGTCGGGTCATCGATCCGGCGGCAAGGAGTAATCTGCTTCAGGTTGATCTTGGCGCAAATGGTATTACGGATTATGGGCAACTTCAACGGCACGGATTTAATACCACTTCCGGCACACCGCCGATGGAATTATATATTGACGGCCAGGCCATGACACTTGCGCGCTATCCGAACGAGGGAGACAGTTTTCTAACAATGGATTCGGTCATTGACCCCGGCCCATCAGGTTCTACCAGTGCCACACCCGGCGGCACCTTCAGCTATACGTTCAGCCGGCCTTCAGACTGGACCCAGGCGTCGGATATCTGGCTTGCCGGAGCGATTAGCAGGGACTGGGCCTACACTTACAATAAAATTGCTTCGATTGACACCGCGGCTCAGGAGATATCGCTTGTTTACGGAGAGCAGTACGGTATCACAGATTGGATGGATGATTTCTTCTGGGTCGAGAATCTGCTCGAAGAAATAGATACACCCGGCGAATATTACCTTGATCGTGACACCGGTATTTTGTATCTGCTCCCCCCGGCCGGCGGATTGAATCCACAGACCTTTATCGTCGTCTCCTCACTGGACCAAACGATGGTTAATATGAATGGAGCCGACGATATCACGTTTAAAGGATTAACATTTGATACCGGCAGAAGCAGCGGGATTGTTTGCACATCAGGAGAAGATAACAGCTTTGAAGATTGTACAATACGTAATTTTTCAGGAAATGGCCTGACCATCGATGGATTTAACAATAGCGTGAATGATTGCAATATTCATCATATAGGAAAGAATGCCGTGACACTTAAAGGCGGTGATAAGACCACCCTCAGCGATGGTAACAATCTTATAGAGAACTCCTATATTTATGATTTTGCTTACTATGAGAAAGGCTATAGCAGCGGAGTGTCTCTGGACGGTGTACGTCAGACCATCAGGAAATGCCTGATATATGATGCACCGCATGGGGCGGTCACGATCAGGGGCAACGACCACATGATAGAGTACAACGAGTTTCATCACGTCGTGAAACTCCTGAAAGACTACGGCGTGATATATGCTTATCTGGGCCAGAAGCCGCAGGAGCGCGGAACGACGATCCGCCAAAATTACTTCCATGATATCTACGGTGAAAAACGAACTGGCATCTATCCGGATGAATCGACGTGTGGCTGGACCGTCGAAAAGAATATTTTTTATAAGTTTGATGTTAACTCCCCCAATATTGACCTCGCCAGAGGAACGATCGGCGGCAATACGTTTAATTACGTTCTTGCCAATAACAATATGTTTATTGACTGTGGTGTGACCTTTGATCAAAGCTTTCACCTGGCCAGTTGGGCGGCAGACAAGCTGCCGGAGTTGGAGACAATATGGGCATCGGCATCGGCGACCTATGGCTTTAACGATCCGGCGTCACCGCATCGAATCAGATATCCGGAACTGGAATATTTTGATAGCGAAGACAGGGTGTGGGCTGACACAAGTACGTTCCAGAAAAATTTCGTCTGGAACCCAACGGTTACGAAAGTGCATTCGGGGGCGTTCAGGACCCGAAACGGCGAATCCTACTCTGGCGATCCCGATACCTTGATTCAGGCATCCGATAATTGGATCGCATCATCAGACCCGGGTTTTGTGGATGCGGCGAACGGTGATTTTTCACTGACCCCAGGGGGGTTGTCAGCACTGCAGTCGAATATCCCCGGTTTCGTAGAGATCCAGTTCGACCAGATAGGACCTGAAGAAGCAGGCCTTTTCGGAACGGGAGATATCAATACAGACGGCAGTGTCGATATGCTGGATTTTGCGCGGGTTGCGTCAAAGTGGTTCGATAATGGATGTTGCTGTGCGGATCGCTGGTGTCTTGGTGCGGATATTGATAGGAGTGGTGATGTTAGCTTGAACGATACCGCTGAATTATTTCAGCAGTGGATGGATTAGGGGAATTTCAGCCCAAGAAAGGAGGCGCGGAAGAAAATGGTGTGCCGATTTTTGTTGTAGAGATCGCCCAATGATTGGGCGGGTGGTGAAAGAATTCTCAAATCAAACTCATTAGAAGTCGGAAAGGGTACAGGGATGAACAGGAAAAGTTTTCTCACGATTCTTTTTGTTGTTGTATTTTCAGTCACAAACGCCGCAACGATTATTGGCCCCTCTGATACGATTCATTTTGACACGACGGCAGGGACATATAGTATCAATGGTGGCAATAATGTGAACGGTTCCATTTCAGGGACAGTTGCAACCTATACATTTGACGGACTTGATATCCAGTCAGGTGCAACGGTAACGGTATCAGGCGTTAACGCGATCGAATTATTGAGCACAGCTGATATGTCTATCGCATCCGATATTGACGTTTCAGGTGCTGACGCCGGTGGAGCAACGGCTGGTGCAGCAGCGATAGGCGGATGGGCAGGTGGTGACGGTGCTACTTCCAGTACCGCCGGTCTTGCAGGTTCTGGTCCTGGCGCAGGCGGTGCAGGTGACGACCAATGGGAGTCAGGCGGTGGCGCAGGCTATGGCGGCGCAGGGGGCCAGGGCGGCAGGCTAACTCAAGGCGGTGGAGCCGGCGGGGCATCTTACGGTGGCACTTCTATTACAACCCTGCAAGGCGGTTCCGGCGGCGGCGGCGGTGGCGGCGGGGGTAGTGACGGTGGCGGCGGTGGTGCCGGTGGTGGTGCCATAAAGCTTGGAGCGGTTAATGTCACGATAGACGCTACTATCACAGCAGCCGGTGGAGATGGTTATGGGTCTGCGACGACTTATCGTACCGGTGCAGGCGGTAGCGGCGGAGCCATCGCGATTGATGCTGCCGGAGTTGTTACCATAAGCGCATTAGGGTTGCTTGATGCTTCAGGCGGTTTCGGTGGAGACACATCCTACGAAAGTGCTTGTGGTGGTGGTGGCGGCGGTGGAAGGATTTATATCGATGCCGCCAGCTTGACACTAGATGGCGTTACCCAAAGCCAGGGTGTTTTGCCGCAAAGTGCTAACTTAACTGCAGCGGCCGGTCTTCACGGTAACGGGCCTGTCGATCCCGACAGGCAGGGTGAAGACGGCGTTCAGGGTTCTATCGTTTATGGTGACCCAGCCTCTTCGGAAATAACGCTTTATGTTGCGACCGATGGCAGTGACTCCAACCCTGGAACAATTTCACAGCCTTTTGCAACGATTGAAAGAGCGAGAGATGAAATCAGAAATCAGAAAAACATTCTTGGTGGGCTGCCCGCGACGGGTGCAGAAGTGAATATTAGAGGCGGTATTTACAATATCGCTTCCACAATTGCTTTTGACTCTTCAGATTCCGGTGAATCCGGCAAACAGGTCGTCTATCAATCTTATCCGGGAGAAGAAGCGATCCTTGCGGGTGGAATGACACTCGATCCGGCATGGTTTAGCCCTGTTACAAACCAGACTATTTTAGATCGCATCGTCGATGCATCTGCAAAACCCAATCTCCTCCAGTGCGATCTTGCAGGAAATGGTATTACTAACTACGGTCAACTTGACAGGCATGGTTTCCAATGTGCTCAAAGCTCTCCGCCGATGGAGTTATATGTCGACGGTCGGGCGATGACACTTGCACGATGGCCTAATGACGGTGATGGCTTTGAGACGATAGACTCTGTGATCAGTGCCGGACCAACCGGCAGCACCAGTGCGACACCTGGCGGAACCTTCAGTTATACCTATACCCGGCCTGACAACTGGTCACAAGCCAATGATGTCTGGATCGCTGGAATCCTTAGCAAGGACTGGGCATACACTTACAACAAAGTCGCATCATTTAATACGGCTCAACAGCAGATCGATCTTCAATACAGTGAATACTACGGTTTAAGTGCAGGAAGTAGTTTCTATTGGTTCGAGAACCTGCTGGAAGAAATTGATGCACCTGGTGAATATTTCATTGATCGGGGCACGGGTATCTTATACCTGCTTCCTCCCGCGGGTGGAATCGGTGGGTCTGATATTGTGGTTTCATCACTTGAAACTGCAATGTTCACCATGACAGGAACCGACTATGTTACCTTCAAGGATATTACTTTTGATACAAGCAGATCCGACATGTTGGTTGGTACTTCGGTAGATAACAATGTTATCGACAACTGTGAGATTCGCAACTTCGGAGGCGATGGCGTCAATATAGACGGTTTCAACAATAGTGTCCTTGGAAGCTACATTCACCATATAGGTGAAGATGCTGTGATCCTCGATGGCGGAGACACTGAGGCGCTTTCTTCTGTGGGTAACAATCTCGTGGAAAACTGCTTTATCAAAGATTTTGCTTACTTTGAAAAAGGATACAGCAATGCCGTTAAACTTTACGGGGTTGGGCAGGTGGTCCGAAAGAACATTATTCACGATGCGCCTCATTTTGCGGTAACGATAAGAGGCAATGACCATTTGATCGAGCTGACCGAGTTTTATGATGTCCTCAGACTCTTTAAAGATGGTGGAGTCTTCTATGGTTATCTTGGCAGTAGTCCGCAGCAACGCGGGACACTGATCTATCAAAACTACATTCATGATATTTATGGACCGGGCCGCGTGGGAGTTTATGGAGACGAATCAACATTCGGATGGACCATTGAGCAGAATGTTTTCTACAATCTCCCTGAAATTTATCCGGCCGTAGGATCGAACGGGCCAAATTATTTCCTTACGAACAATAATTATTTCATCGATTGTGCAAATACCTTCAGCCTGAGTTTCTATTTGAATACGTGGGGTGCGTCGAAGCTGTCATCGTACCAGACAGACTGGTCAAATGCATCGAGTACTTATAGCTTTAACAATCCAAGCTCACCTCACAGGCAATGGTACCCTGAACTGCAGTATTTTGATGGCGAAGACAAGGTGTGGGTTGATACATGTACGTTCCAATCGAACTTTGTATGGAACCCGAATGTTGCCAGGGTACATTCAGAGGCGTATGATGTACGTGAATATGATGGAAAAACGCGAACACAGGCATTGGCTTATATTCAGGCATCTGACAACTGGATTGCAACCAATAATCCTGGTTTTGTAGATGCTGCAAAAGGTGATTTTTCACTGACAGCTTCAGGTTTGACAACAATGCAGGCCAATATCACTAATTTTATAGAGATCCCGTTTGATCAGATCGGCCCTGCTCCAGATGCAATTGCACCGGACGCACCGACGAATCTTATTGCCAGTTCCGCTACCAGTGTTGTTGATCTGGATTGGAGCGATAACTCCGAACCTGACGTCGATTACTATAATATTTATCGCAGCACGACAAGCGGTAGCGGTTATAGCCAGATAGCGACAAATGTTAAGAGCAGCAACTACAGCGATGCTACCACTGTGATAGGCACAACCTATTACTATGTTCTCACAGCGGCCGATCTAAGCGGCAATGAATCTGCGTATTCCAATGAGGCTTCTGCGACGCCTTTGGGCCTTACTGTTGTTTACAGCGGCGATACGCTTGCATTTAATACAACAAATGCGACGTATTCTTACAATAATGGAGCGGATGAATTAGGGACGCTGGTAAACAATATTGCGGTGTTTGATTTCCCAAGCCTTGATATACAGGCCGGGTCGACCATTACAATAAGCGGTTCTAACGCGATTCGAATCACAAGTGCAGGTGATTTTATCGTCAGCAGTCCACTTGATGTTTCAGCTGCCGCTGGCACTTCTGGAACTGCAGGCCAGGCCGCCTTAGGTGGTTGGGCAGGCGGTAACGGCGGTGCAACCGGCTTGGCTGGTGATCCCGGTCAGGGTCCCGGTGGCGGTTTGGCCGGTGACGACCAATGGGAGTCAGGCGGCGGCGGCGGTTATGGCGGCCCAGGCGGTCAGGGCGGCAGGATCACGCAAGGTGGCGGTCTTGGCGGTCTGGCTTATGGAGACGAAACTGTAACCACCTTCCAAGGCGGCAGCGGCGGTGGCGGTGGCGGCGGTGGTGGTAATACAGGCGGTGGCGGTGGTGCCGGCGGCGGTGCAATTGAGATACTGGCTGCTAACATAACTGTCAATAGCAACATTTACGCTGTTGGGGGAGACGGTCATTATGACGCGACGACCTATCGCAGCGGTTCTGCTGGTTCTGGCGGTGCGATTGTTCTAGATGCTGTCAACAGCATTGTTGTTGATTCAGCTGCTTTAGTATCTGCAGCAGGGGGTGATGGCGGCGATAATGACAGGGAAGGCTCATGCGGCGGTGGCGGCGGCGGCGGACGTATTGCGTTAAACGCTTCATTACTGACGATCGCCGGTTCTGCACAAAGCGCAGGATACCTGACTTCTTCGCCTCAGGTTACCGCAGTTGGAGGCTTAGGCGGCGTTGGCCCGATTGATACGGATAGACACGGCTTAGACGGCAGTGAAGGAACGATCTATTTCACTCTCGGCGCACCCGATACAACGCCTCCTGCGTTACCAACTGGTTTGGCCGCTGTTTCAGGCGACGGTTCTGTAAGCCTTGATTGGGATGACAATGCTGAGCCTGACCTGGCAAGTTATACTGTTTACCGCAGTACGACAAGTGGCAGCGGTTATGCAGCAATTGTCACTGGCGTTGCAACCAGTGACTATGTGGACAACGCAGCTGTTAATGGGACAACATATTACTATGTCGTAACAGCTGTTGATACTTCAACCAATGAGTCCGGATACAGCAATGAAGACTCAGCAACGCCGATCGATGCACCTCCGACTGCTCCGACTGGTTTGGTTGCAAACGCTGGTGATTCGACAGTCAGCCTTGACTGGGATGACAATGGTGAAAGCGATCTGGCAAGTTACACCGTCTATCGCAGTACGACTAGCGGCAGTGGGTATGTTTCGATTGCTACCGAGATTGCAACCAGTGATTATGCTGATAATACCGTTGTTAACGGAACAGCATATTATTATGTAGTTACTGCGGTTGATGCAGGCAGCAACGAATCCGGCTATAGCAACGAAGAATCTGCAACGCCTGATGTCACACCTCCAACTCAGGACTTTGCAAATGCAGATATTAATGTTTTGGGAACGGTCAGCGGAAGCTATGCTGATACAGACTCCAGTGACAATGTCTATGAGTCGATCACGGAGATCGAGTCTGGCGGAAAACCCGCTAACCGTTATGACTATCTTGAGCAGAAATGGACCATCAATGTAACGGGCGGTTCTACGGTAACATTCTATGTTGAGGCATACAAGACGACCAGCAGTGACAATGACGACTTCGTATTTGCTTACTCGACCGATGACTCGAGCTACACCAACATGGTGACTGTGACCAAGACCTCCGATGATGACAGTGCCCAGAGTTTTGCTCTGCCAGCGAGCACTTCAGGTACGATTTATATCCGCGTCCTTGACACGGATAATACTGCCGGCAACAGGACCTTTGACACGATCTATATCGATCAGATGTATATCGAGTCAGCAAGTGGTGGTGGAGGTCCTGACATTGATCCTCCGACACCGAATCCGGCTGCATTTGCAGTCCTTCCTTCTGCTGAGAGCGACACAGCGATCAGTATGACCGCGACAACAGGAACGGATGTCAGTGGTCCGGTTGAATACTATTTCGATGAGACCAGTGGTAATCTGGGCGGTACGGATTCCGGCTGGCAGACAAGCCCGTCGTATACGGACACCGGTCTGAGTCCAAGTACGCAGTATACATACACGGTTCAGATGAGGGATGCACTGGCCAATACCGGCACGGCGTCAACTCCTGCAAATGCGACCACACAGGGTGCTTGCACTCCGACGGATTGCCATGTCAATTCGATCATCCCTGATGTCCAGGCCTGCGGCGGTCCCAACAAGAATGGTCTGGTTACTGTCACGATCCTGGATGATTGCGGCAGCCCGGTTGTCGGTGCAACAGTGACAGGCACCTTTACTGGAGACTACAGTGAATCACAGAATGCTGTCACGGATAGCAGCGGTGTTGCTGTTATAGTGACCTCCGGTTGTATCAAGAGACCGGCGTATGGTTTCTGTGTGGACAATGTCACAGGGTCGTTGCCGTATAATTCGAATGACAACCTTGAATTCTGTAGCTCATATTAGATGATGTGACTGTTTTTGTTTGTATTGTGGCAAAATTATAAAATCAACAATTTATAAGTCGTATGACTTAATCAGGCATGGCGGTTTTTGCGCCGCCATGCCTGTGTTATTATTAAAAACTTGCTGGTTTTAAACGAGACTTTATTTGATAATAGAGTCAGGCTACATCAGTGGTGATGACAGAGATGAAAGCAGCTGCTTCTGGCAAACGGATGAAGGACAAAACGGGTAAGAGTATTTATTTAAAAGGATTGTTATGTTTGGTTTGAATTGGATAGACATCATTGTAATCGTCGCTTATTTTTCTGTCGTTTTGTGGATCGGCTTCAGGGCGATGAAACGGATTAAGAATGAAGAAGATTATTTTCTTGCAGGCAGACGCTTTGGTAAATATATCCAGACATTCGCTGCCTTTGGCCAGGGGACCAGTGCCGAGACCGCGGTTGGAACGACAACCGTCGTAAGCAGGAATGGCGCTGCAGGGGTTGGGTTCTGGCTGGTTCAAGGTCTGTTGTCGATGCCCGTGTTCTGGATGGTGACGATGTGGTATCGGCGTCTCCGTTATCTCAGTCTGGCGCAATTTTTTGAGGAACGCTACAATTCTAAAGCAATGGCAGGTTTCTATGCTGTAACCCAGGCCCTCATGTTTATGATCGTTGCTGCCGCGGGATTTACCGCGATGAGTAAAACCGTTGCCGCCATTGCGATCAAGCCCGAGTCTGTTCTTACACAGGAGCAGGTTGCTGAACGTGACATGGCGGTGACGCTGGAGGCATTAAGGGCACGAGACTATGCCCTTCTTTCTGAAGCCCAACAGGCCGAACTCAAAACCCTCTCAGACCAAAATCCCCAACGCATATTTTCATATATCAATAGAAACTATCTGACAGTTATGTTGGCAATTGTCGTGTTGGTCTATGCGATCTGTGGCGGGTTGGGGGCGGCCTTTGTTGCGGACATGGTCCAGGGGATTTTTATTATTATATTAACACTTATCCTGGTGCCTTTTGCGATGCATGCGATTAATCTTCAATATGGTACGTCGGGCATCCTCGGGACATTCCAGGCGTTCCATCAGAATTTGCCCCAGTCTTTCTTCAAGGTCCTGGGATCTCCCAATGTCCCCCAGTTTACATGGTACTACCTGTTGTCATTTGGGATTATGGGTGTGTTTAATACGACCGTACAGTCCAATCAGCTGACCGCTGCCGGGTCTGCAAAAGATGATGAGACGGCCAGGGTCGGTTTTGTGACCGGGATGTTTATGAAAAGATACTGTACGGTCATCTGGGGATTTGTTGCCATGATGACACTGCTTCTGTATGGCACCAAGGTCAGCGATCCTGATTTTGTGTGGGGCATGGCGACCCGTGACCTTCTTTGTCCGGGACTGGTTGGATTGATGGTAGCGTGCCTGATGGCGGCCCTGCTGTCAACGGTTGACGCGCTGATGTTGACAAGTTCTTCACTGTTGACCAATAATTTTTATCGTCCGCTTTTCCCCGGTCGAAAAGAATCTCACTACGTTTTAGTCGGCAGGATATTTTGTCTTGTCTATATTGTCGGCGGTGTTTTCCTGGCCATTACGCTGGATGACGTATTTACACTGTTGATCTTTCTGCTCTCTTTCAATTCCATGGTGGCTGCTTCTTTCTGGGTCGGCATGATTTGGAGAAGGGCGACTCGAACCGGTGCATGGGTCTCAATTATTATTACCAGCCTGTTTACTTTGATCCTCCCGGTTATGATCCCCATCTTTCCCGGCGTCAGAACAAACGAGTATCTGGCCAAACAGACGCAAGCCTATACCGTAGAAAATTCCTACATCGCCAACTCGGTAGATGTTCAGTTGCGAGAAGAAGAGATAGAAAAATGGGACGCGCTTTCCGCGATTGGAAAGGCGCAGGGCAATCGTCCCAAAGCAATCGCCATTGGAGAGGACTTTATTAAATATGACTATATTAAGTCAGGAAGCATCTTTTGGCAAAAGGGATTGACTCATGACGAATCCGGCTTAGCCGAGGGGGGGGGCATGCTGAAAGTGGAGTTGGTTATAATGGATTTGATGGGGATCGATCTGGCTGAGAATAAATACGCCTTAAATGAGTCCTTCGCTTATATTCTGAGAGTGTTGATCCCATTTAGTGTTGTCATAGTGGTTTCACGGTGTACCCGCCGTGAGGACACAGACAGGCTTGACTTCTTTTATGGAAGACTGCGTACTCCTGCGATTTCAGACCATGCACAGGATGCCATTGAAGTCCAGAAGACCAAAGAGAACCCCAAACGCTTTGATCACCTCAAGATGTTTGAAAATTCCAATTGGGAGTTCCGTAAATGGACCAAAAGAGATTGGAAGGGACATGGATATATTGCGATGGCTATCGGCGGTGTGATTTTTATAATGTATTTACTGGTGACGCTTGGTAAATAGATTCGGTTATTTTTTTGCAGGTGTAAATGTGAAGTACAAACTAATGTCTGATCGAAACTGCAAGTGTATTCTATATTTGATGGTAGTTGCGATGTTTATTGGTTGTGGTACGCACACAGCTGATACCGATCCTCGCATTGACGTTACTTTGCCTTTGGCTCACATCGGCAGCACTGATATCGACATGGATCTGCTTAACAGTTATCAGCGTCAGCCGGATTCGGTTATCGGTTTTTATGCCGAAGTCAGGAAGATGTTCCAGTCTGACAGGGCAGCTCGTTTTGCTGACAATATATATTTGGTCGGCTCAGCCGAGAGACACAATATCAAACATCTTGGCGGCCCCATGCTTGGAAATGTCGCCCATGATCGTGCATCGGTTTGGGTGCGTACCATTAAGCCATCGCCGGTTGAGGTAAAGGCCAAAGGCCTCTCAGGCCAGACAGTGATCGCATCTTCTAAAAGCTCGGTTCATACGGACCTGACGGCAGTAGTGGAACTTACAGGGTTAAAACCTGCAACCAAATATGACTATCAGATATTTATAGATGGTGAGTGTTTGCCGCTTAAGCAGCAAACAAAGTTTACGACTTTTCCATTGCCTGAAAAAAAAGGTAATTTTCAGCTTGCTTTTGGAGGTGATTTTCACAAGTCCGGGATTCACAATATTCATCTGATGAAACAGATTCGCCAGCGCGGGAATCGAGCGATGATATTAACCGGTGATTCGGCGGTCGACGATCGCAACAATAACACGGCGTTGCACCGCAGTGATTACTTATTGCGGGATTTGTCACCAGCCTGGCAGGGGCTAGCCGCTGCTATGCCGGTTTATGCAACGTGGGATGATCATGATTACTTTGACAACGATCTGTCGGGGGTTCCTGAAGGCTTTACTGCTGAAGATGTTCTCGCGGTCCGCGAGGTCTGGACTCAGAATTGGAACAATCCTGGTTATGGCGATGGGAAGCAGGGGATTTATTTTCGCACCCGGATCGGACCGGCTGATGTGATCATGCTGGATACGCGTTCGCTTCGGAAAACGCCGAATACGAAGAATGCATTTCTTGGCGATAGGCAGATGGCCTGGTTGAAACAGCAGTTGCTTCAGTGTCAAGGGCCGTTTGTGATTATCAGCAGCCCTACGATGTGGAGCGATTATGTGACCAATGCGAAGGATTCATGGGGCATTTGGGATGCAGAAGGCAGAGAGGAGCTCTTTTCGTTTATCGAGAAAAACCAAGTCCCCGGGGTTTTGCTGATATCCGGCGACCGACATGGCACCCGGGCCTTTAAAATTCCTCGCCCAAGCGGACATACTTTTTATGAATTTGAAGTCGGCACGCTGGGCGGTATGCCCGGTCCTGATGCAATAGCTGAAAAGGCGGGAGATTTACAACTTTTTGGCAGGGCTAATATCAAAGCATTCGGTGAGTTTGAGTTTGATACGACCAAGACCGATCCGCGGGTAACCTTCCGGTTGGTTGATGAAAGGGGGAGCATTCTGGAAGAAATTTCACTTTTGCAGAGCCAGCTAACACCAGGTGGTTAATGATGCGGTTATGCTCAACGGAGCAACTAAGCCAAGATGTGTAAAGCTAAGAGGAAAATCCCTGATACCGAAGATTCATGGAGCTCTTAAGGAATCCAAGCGATGTTTATAACAAAACCAATCCACCTGTATCTGTTAATATTGACACCATGTTTGGGAACTGGTTGCATTGCTCAGCAGACGCCATCGCAAGCAGATGTTTGGGAACAATACCAATTGTGGTACCTTCAACCTGCTGACGAATGGGTTCAGGCGCTTCCAGTTGGCAATGGACGGTTCGGCGCGATGGTCTTCGGTGGTGTACTGAGCGAACGTATCCAACTCAATGACGATACTGTCTGGGCAGGGGCGCCGGTTCCGGAAAACACCAAAGGGGCTGCTGACTATATTGCCAAAGCGAGACAGCTGATTTTCGACGGCAAATATATCGAGGCCCAAGATCTCATTCAGAAAAAAGTAATGGCCGAGCGAATATCCCCGCGAAGCTATCAAACGCTGGGGGATTTACGCCTGCATTTCCTCGACTCAGACCCAACAACCCCTCAGGTGAATTATCGACGGCAACTTGACTTGGATACGGCCATTGCATCCACGACGTTTCAGTTCAACGATGTTCATTACGTCCGTGAAGTATTCGCCTCTGCAGTCGATGATGTGATCGCGGTGCGTTTGACAGCCGACAAGCCTAAAGCCATTTCCCTGAGGGCTTTGTTGGACAGGCCCGCAGATTTTACGACGACCATGTCCGGAACCGACACCCTAGACATGTCCGGCCAGTCTCAGCACGACGGCAAACACCTGGGCGTAAAATGGCACTGCCAGGTCAAGGCACTGACTGATGGGGGACAGGTCCGAACCGAGAACAACGCGATTGTGATCGAAAAGGCAGATGCGGTTGTCTTTCTGGTGGCTTCGTCAACCGATTATAATCGACAGCAACCATCTTCGCCCCTGACGCATGACCGCGACGCGAAATGCAACGATGTGATCGATGCAGCAGCAAGCAAATCTTTTAAGAAATTGCGTCAGGACCATATCGCTGACCACCAGCAGTATTTCAGACGCTGCCGACTTGATCTTGGCGGATGGGATAAAGCCCTAGTGCCGACGGATCAGCGACTCACAGACCTCAAGTCTGGTGGTGTTGATCCGGCATTAGTGTCGTTATACTTCCAATACGGCCGTTATCTGCTGATCGGTTCATCGCGTCCGGGCAATATGCCCGCCAATCTGCAAGGCATCTGGAATGAACGAATCGCGGCACCGTGGAACTCCGATTACCATATTAACATAAACTTACAGATGAATTACTGGCCGGCAGAAGTGACAAACCTGTCTTCTTGTCACGAACCGTTCATGGATTTTACAGAAAGGCTGGTTCCGAATGGTCGAAAAACGGCGCGTGACATGTTTGGTTGCAATGGATTTGTAACTGCCCACACGACTGATGCTTGGTTATGGACTCCGGTCTTCGGTCAGGTTCTATATGGAATGTGGCCGATGGGGGGGGCATGGAATACACAGCACTTCATGGAGCATTATAGATTTACAGGCGACAGGGTATTTCTTGCCGAACGAGCGTATCCGATCCTTAAAGCATCGGCAGAATTCTTTATCGATTATCTGATCACCGACCCTCGAACCGGCAAGCTCGTATCGGGACCGTCAACATCCCCCGAAAACCGCTTTTTAACGCCTGAAGGCAAAAAGGCCAGCATCGATATGGGAACAAGTATGGACCAGGAGATTATCTGGGACAACTTTACCAATTACCTTGAAGCGGCACAAGTTTTAGGTGTCGAAGACGAATTTGTAAAGAAGGTTCGTTCGGCAAAAGAACAGTTGGCGCTTCCCCAGATCGGCTCTGATGGCCGGTTGATGGAATGGACGCAGGAGTTCGAGGAACCGGAGCCGGGACATCGACACATTTCGCATCTGTTCGCACTGCATCCGGGCAGGCAATACAACGTCTACGACAGCCCTAAGATGGTCGATGCAGCACGCGAGAGCCTTGAGTATCGACTTGCTCATGGCGGAGGACATACCGGCTGGTCGCGGGCATGGATCATTAATTTTTGGGCGCGTTTTCATGATGCAGAGAAGGCTTATGAAAATGTACAGGCATTGTTACAAAAAAGCACATTGTCCAATCTATTCGATACGCACCCACCATTCCAGATCGATGGAAATTTTGGCGGGACTGCAGGCATCGCTGAGATGCTTATGCAGTCGCATGTGGGCAATTCTCAAACGGGCTATCTGATCGAATTATTACCGGCATGCCCGACCGCTTGGCCCGATGGCAATGTCAATGGACTGCGGGCCAGAGGCGGTTTTCAAGTAGATATCGAATGGCGAGACGCAAAGCTTGTCAAGGCGACTCTGACCAGCCTGACCGGTCAGCGGTGTCGGGTTCGTTATAATGACAAAACGATTAAAATGACTCTTAAAAAGGGCCAGAGAAAGATTTTGACGTTGAAGCATTTTCAATAAAATCCTGTGGAAAAAAATATGTGGAGATGTGTCCCTGTTATTTAGAGTAACGAAACATGATTTTTTAACCTATTTAACTCCGTTTAATGAAAGGTAAGAGGGTTATATGACTTGTACACCGAAGGAACAATTTGTCAAAGGCATCATAAACAACACTGTTCTTAGTCTTCTTTTATTTATCTTTGTCTGCGGACCTGCTGGATGTATGGAGTCCTCGAAATTGGGGTCTGAGCCTAAGCCAGAGGAACCGCAGATTTCTTCATGGCCATATGAAGAAGAAACACCCCAGCAGCGAGACGCACGTATGGCTTGGTGGCGTCAGGCTCGTTTCGGCATGTTTATTCATTGGGGGGTATATGCTGTTCCAGCAGGAACTTATAATGGCAAACAAATCGAGGGGATTGGCGAGTGGATCATGCATCGTGGAAAAATCCCGGTAGCAGAATACAAACAGTACGCCAAGCAGTTCAATCCCGTCGAGTATGATCCGGACCAATGGGTTCGACTGGCAAAAGAAGCCGGGATGAAATACATCGTTATAACGTCCAAGCATCATGATGGATTTGCCCTGTTCGATTCTAAGGTTACGGATTGGGATGTTGTCGATGCAACTCCTTATGGCAAAGATTTACTCAAACCGCTGGCCGAAGCCTGTCGAAAGCATAGAATCAGACTGGGATTTTACTATTCTCAGGCACAGGACTGGTGTCATCCCGGCGGTTCTTCAGCCGGTAATAAATGCTGGGATGATGCCCAGGAAGGTGACATGGATGAATATATTCAAAATATCGCCGTTCCGCAGCTTAAAGAAATTCTGACCAATTATGGTGATATTGCCATCTTGTGGTGGGACACCCCCCACGGGATGACGCGCGGGCGTGCTGATGTGCTGCAGTCTGTAATAAACATGTCGCCTGGTATAATTACGAACAACCGTTTGGGTGGAAAATATAAAGGTGATACAAGGACACCCGAACAGCATGTCCCAGCTACCGGAATTGATTACGACTGGGAAAGCTGTATGACAATGAACACAACATGGGGGTTTAAAAGTTATGATGATAACTGGAAATCAACTGAAAAACTGATTCGCTCTCTTGTTAAATCAGCCGGCAAAGGCGGTAATTACCTGCTTAATGTCGGCCCTACGGAAGAAGGCAAAATCCCTGGGCCATCTATTGATCGTCTCAGAGAAATTGGTCAATGGATGTCAGTCAACAGCGAATCAATCTACGGTACAACCGCCAGTCCCTTCCGACGATTAACATGGGGACACTGCACCAAGAAG
>CALKKA010000110.1 GCA_937995495.1 uncultured Phycisphaerae bacterium | reverse complement strand
CGAAACGGTTCGCGCATCCTCGTGAAAGGTTTCGTAGAAATCGCCCATACGAAAAAACAGCACCGCATCCGGGTACTTTTGCTTAAAATGGTGGAACTGCTTCATCGCCGGCGTCAGCTTTTCTTCGGTCTTCGCCATAGCCGGCGATTATACAGAAAGTGAGGGATTTCTCAACCTGTATCTTATTGCAGCCCAAAGAATTGCTCGCTCGTTTGTGTAATTATTTGAGCGAATTCGTCGAGCGATATACCGTGGACATCGGCCAGGCATTGGGCGGTGTGGACCAGCAAAGCCGGTTCATTGGGCTGGATATTGCGGACCGGGTGCGGGGAGATATAGGGGCAATCCGTTTCGATCATGAGGCGGTCCAGCGGGATCATCTTGGCGACTTCTCTTAGTGCTTCGCTGCGCTTGAATGTCACCGTGCCGGTAAAGGAGATATGAAAGCCGCAATCCAGCACCTGCTGTGTCTGTTCGCTATCCCCGCCGAAACAGTGGAAGACTACATTTTTCAACCTGTCCGCATACCCATCCAGAATGCTCATCGTGTCCTCAAACGCCTCGCGCGTGTGGATGATGACCGGCTTTTGTAATTGGGCAGCAATGTCCAGATGCTGCAGGAATATTTGCTTCTGACTTTCAGCGACCGAGTTCATGTAGTAGTAATCTAACCCGCACTCTCCGAGGGCGACAACCTTTGCATCATGAGCTTGCTTTTTTAACAGCTCCATGTCGGCATCAGTGATATCGCTGGCACAATGCGGATGATAACCAAGCCCGGCCCACAGGTTCTCATGGGAAGCGACGAGCGAGAGGACTTTTTCATTATGCTCCTTATCGGTGCCAACTGTAATCCAGCGTGTTACACCCGCTTCAACACCGCGGGCCAGAACATCATCGACCTGGTTCTCTAAACCTTCAAACGTCAAATGTGAATGGGTATCTATTAATTTCATGTGGGTATTCTATCCTATATCGTGCTTGCAAGAAAGTCTTAATCCAGTGATGTAAAATCGCTGGCCACTGTGTCAGCATAGGACAGGCCTTTTTCGGTCAGGCGACAGTGGTTGTCAGCGGTGCATTCGAGCAGGCCGCTTGCGCAGTGCTGTTTAATCGCATTGCCGAAAAGCATGATCAGGTCAAAGCCTGTTTGTTTTTCAAATTCGTGCATGTCAATACCGCTTGTCGTTCGCAGGCCGAGTACCGCCGTTTCACAGGTGATCTGTTCAGGCGTGGGGATATGCTCTTCGGTATATGCAAATTGATGGTTTTCTGTTTTTTCAATATATGCGGCGATGTCCGGGATGTTGGTGGTCCGCTTGCCCTTGTACCAACCTGCCGCGGCGGGGCCGATACCAACAACCGGCAGATTTTTCCAATACCGCAAGTTGTGCCGGCACTCAAAACCGGGCTTTGCGAAGTTGGAAATTTCGTACTGCAGAAATCCGGCGGCGTTTAAGACTTCGCGTGCGATTTCATACATCGCCCGGTCGGTTGGCTCATCGACCAGCGAAAGCGCACCTTCTTTAACGGCTCGGTCAAACGGTGTGGCTTTTTCAATTGTTAAGCTGTAAGCAGAAATATGCTGAACGCCCAGCGATGCGGCAGTCTCCAGTGAATACCGCCATGTGTCCACCGTCGAACCAGGGATCCCGAAGATCAGGTCCATGCTAATGTTGTCAAAGCCCGCAGCCTTGGCCATCTGCACTGCTTGAGCTATCTGCTGCGGCTGATGAATTCGGCCGAGTGTTTGGAGTTCCTTGGCGTTAAAAGATTGTGCGCCGATGGATAAACGGTTAACACCGAGTCGGAGAAGTTTTTCAAACAGTCGTTCATCCGCCTGGGCGGGGTTGCACTCAATTGTAAATTCCTGGACCTCTTTATATTGGCTGAGAAGTGAAATGACCAATCCTGTCAGAAGATCTGGAGATAGACACGTGGGGGAACCGCCGCCGATATAAACTGTTTCCAGCGGTTCGTCAATCGCATATCGCTCCAGCTCCATAAAAAGTGCGTCAACCAAGCTTTCGGGGTTATTCTGTTCGATGGGTTCGGAGTAAAACGCGCAATACGGACACTTTTGTTGGCAATAGGGAATGTGTATATACAGGCCGACATTAGAAGATGCGGTTTTCACAACGGACCATCCTACTTAAGTTTGCAGGTTCCTTGCTGTCTCTTCATGGGCAGCAGCCGGGATGGTTTTGATGTGTCGAGCCTTTCGCCATGCCCAGCGAACCGGTCCGCTCAGGGCAAAGCTGCAGGATGTTAATACCAAGGCCAGTTCAAGTCCACAGAGGACAATGATGCCCACCACGAAGACGGTAAAGTACAGGTAGTTGAGCGGCTTTCGGCCCCTGAACCATAGATTGAACAGATGCGGGTAGCGAATGCGGCTGACCATCAGGAATCCGCAACCCATTGTAACAAACGGCAGACTGTACAGAATGCTGCTGTAAAGTATCTGGAAAAATGCAGTGTCTGCGGCGGCGTCATGGGTCAGTTGCTGACCAAACATCACCAGTGATGCCACCACTGCAGCCGCGGCAGGCGATGGCAAACCGGAAAACGACATATGAGCCGTCTCGTCCTCTTCGTTCTCGACATTGAAGCGTGCCAGCCGAATCGTGGCACAACTGAGGAAGGCGATGGCGGCGACCCAGATGAATCGCTCAAAAAAATCACCCAGCACCACTTCGGCTGAGCCCACGAGTTCGCGGTGATGATACAGCAGCAGGCTCAGCATCAAAAATGCCGGTGCCGCACCGAAGCTGATCTCGTCACACATGGAATCGAGTTGTCCGCCGAAGCTGGAGGTCGTTTTGCTGATCCGCGCGACACGCCCATCCAGCGTGTCTGCGATCATCGCATAAAAGATCATCGTTCCCGCCAAAGCGTAATAATCGGGGCCTTTGGCGGCCAAGCCGATGGCGATGAATCCGCAAATCCCATTGATCAGGGTAATCATCGACGGCAACATCGCAATGCTCCGGATCCGATGGGGACGCTTGCGAAAAAAACGCCGCCGCGGGGTTTTTGTTTTTTCAGGAATCAGCATTATTCATACCTTGCCAAAATCGTTAATCCGGCTTTGACTTTATCTCCGACGGTAATCTGGCTTTTTAAATTGTCACGGGCCGGTACATAGAGTTCGGTACACGAACCAAATTTAATCATACCAAATTTCTCGCCTGCGGCAAGCTGCTGATCGGTCTTTGCCTC
>CALKKA010000109.1 GCA_937995495.1 uncultured Phycisphaerae bacterium | reverse complement strand
TCCCACGGCATCCGCAAGTGGCTGTCCACCACGACCCGTATCGGCGGCCGGTTAATCGTTTCACCTTGGATGCGAACGGTCAATTTCGGGTCATCAGCGATCACCGTATCGATGCCCGTCAAAATCGCACCCATCCGCTTTCGCAGCCGATGCACATCCGCCCGGCTCTGTTCGTTCGATATCCAGTCCCCCTCGATGTCTGCATTTTTCCGGGCCAGATAGCCGTCTTTGCTCTGTGCCCATTTAACCACCACCCACGGCAGACCCGTGCGGGCATGTTTGTAAAATGGAGCATTCAGTTTTTCCGCTTCCTCGCGGCACAGCCCCACCTCGACCTCAATCCCAGCCTGCTTGAGTTGATTGATCCCGCCGCCGGCCAAATCGGTTGGGTCCTCAGCGGCAATCACCACCTTGGCAACACCGGCATCAATCACGGCCTGTGAACACGGGGGCGTCTTTCCACGATGGCTGCACGGTTCCAGCGTGACGAACAGCGTTGCACCTTTTGCGTCACGTCCTTTTGCGGCACAATCGGCTAATGCATTGACCTCCGCATGCGGTCCCCCAAAGCGTTCATGGAAACCCTGCCCGATGACAGCGCCGTCTTTGACAATCACGCACCCGACCATCGGGTTCGGTTCCACGTTACCTAACCCGCGACGGGCCAGTTTCAATGCCAACTGCATGATGCCTGTATCTGTCATGGGGATAGATTATACAGATTTGCACCCACTAAGAAACAGATTTATCGAAGGTCAGCCGGAGCCGGTTCCCAGTCGATCTGGGCTGCTCCCAGCAGGGTGCCGGTCGCATAGGCCAGGTCCACCAGTGCGATTTGGTACTCGGTCAGTGCGTTGATCTCGGTGCTTTGTGCATTGGTCAGGTTGGTTTGAGTTTCCCGTACATCGGTCGAGGTCGTCAGCCCGTTTTCAAACTGGTGTACCTCCGCCTCATACAGGCGGGCTTCCAGCAGCGTGCTTTGTCGAGTCGCCAAGATCCGCTGCCAGTTGGTCTCCAGTTGATCCAGCGCGTTAAGCACCTCCACTTCGATCAAAGCGGTGCGGCCTTCCTTGCTGGCCAGGACCTGCCGCCGCTGGAAATAGGCCTGACGCAGGTTGCTTTTGGCCCGTTCATTACCCAGCGGGATATTCAGTTGAACCCCCAGCCGATGATCCGCGAAGTCATTATCAAACAGCAGGTCATAGGAGTCGTTGCGTGACTCTCCGGTCCCGTTAATATTGTAGGTGTAGTTCAGATTAATGATTGGCAATGCCTGGTTCTTCATGTAGTCGATCTGGCTGACTGCTTTAGCGATCTCCAGTTCCAGTTCGAGCATTTCCATACGGTTTTCAATGGCCTGATCGATCAGCAACCCACCTTCAAATGTATAGTGCACTGGGTTGGGCTCCGTGGTGGGAATGATGGCGGTTGCGCCGCCGGTTTCCAGCCCGGCCATGTTCAGCGTCAGCTTCATCTCACGCTGTCGATTTCGAAGATTGTTTTCCGCGAAGATAATCGATTCTAAGCTTTGAGCGAGGGCCGCTTCGGCGCGTTTAACTTCGATCTGTGCCCGTTTGCCGGCCTTGACGAATCGCTTGGCGCGTTCGAGTTGCTCATGGGCCAGATCATACTGCTGTGTACGAACCTCCAGTTGTTTGAAAGCTGCATACAATCGCCAGTACACGCGATCCATTGCCGCGATCACGCGGATCACTTCAAGCTTGGTGCGGGCATCGGTAATGCTTTTGTTGTATTCGGCCACACGGATGGAATGGGTGTTCGTTCGTATGCCTGCATCTCGAAGCAGCGGCTGGCTGATCGAAACAGACATATCATTTGAAAATACAGGGTCAATAACGACATTTTCCGTGTTGGATGAAGAGCGATTGTCGGCCAGGTCAAATGTGACGGTCCCCCCCGTTTGTAGCGGAAGATTGACGCCCCAGTCCCAGTTGGTGTTGTCGCCTTGTGTGCCGTCGAGATTGACATTGAAGATATCAGGCGTATCGAACTTGTAATAGTCAACATTGGTAAAGAATGCCGCCTCAAATTTCGCACGCTCAGCATTGACACTTTCCTGTGCGATATTGGGTGATATGAGCTGGACTTTTAAGTCGAGGTTGTTTTCCAGCGCCAGCGCCCGGCACTCCTCTAAAGTCAGGTCTACCTTTTTGGGCGCTTCTTCCGGCAGATCCAAGATTGAGTTGATCGTCGGCTGTTCTTCGGATTCAAACTCCTCCAGGGGCAGGGTGTCGATGGTCTTGACTTTTTCATCCGAGACTTTCATGGTGTAATACGGGGCCTCCGGGTCCTGACAGCCGTTGATAAAAAAAACTGTAATGAAAGCAAATGTTATAATGCCGATTTTTTTCTTCATTCTGCGGTTATCCTTATAAATCGCTATTCATGTCTTAACGCGTCGATCGGGTTGAGCCGAGCGGCTTTGATCGCCGGGAACATCCCGAAAATAACCCCGACACTTCCGGCGAACCCAAACGACAGCAGGATCGCCCACGCCGGTATCTTGGTGCCCTCCAACAGCGGGGCGGATTTTGCGATCAATGCCGCCAGTCCTTGGGCCAGACCCACTCCGATCAGTCCGCCGATCATACACAAAACAACGGCTTCGACCAGGAACTGGGTTAATATGGCCGAGGGTTTTGCCCCGACCGCCTTGCGCAGGCCGATCTCTCGTGTTCGCTCGGACACCGAAACCAGCATGATATTCATGATGCCGATACCGCCGACCAACAGTGAGATGCTGACGATCCCGAAGGCCACCAGCGAGATCATGCCCATGACTTTCTTGAATTGTTTGACCTCGCTCTCCATCAGGAAAACGCCGAAAGTGTCCGGTTCGCCGGGTTTGATCTGTCGGGTTCGCCTGAGGAAAAACTGGATTTCCGCTTTGGCGTCTTCGGCGACATTGGCGTTCTTGCAGCTGGCGATCACTTGAAACCAGCGATTCCCCCTCATCTTTTGAGCGGTCTGGAAGGGAATGTATACTTCGTAGTTATCGCCGCCCATGTTTCCAAACATCATGCTTGGCTTTTCTTCCATCAACCCGATCACAAGGAAGGTGTTATGCCCGATCAGAATGGTATCGCCGGTGCATTCGCGATCCATGTTGAGCTTGTCTCGCAGTTTTGTTGATATAATGCAGACCTTTCTGCCCTGGCTCTCATCCAGATGCGAAAAGGGGCGCCCCATGAAAATCGGGCGATTCTCGATCTTGAACCAACTCGCTTCAACGCCTGTCATGCGGACGGATTCCACCGATTTCTCCGCATAACGAGCGGGTAAATTATCATTGTCAGAAACAAATGATTTATATTCGACGGATGGACAGTGTTCGGCCATCCCCTCAAACTGCTCTGTTTTGAACCGCATTTGCCACCAATCCATATTTTTTTTAGGGCCCGTGTCCGGTCGTTGCGGCCACATGAATATCTTCTTGGTGCCAAATATCTCGAAGTTTTCCATGATCTTTTTATTCATACCGTCCATCGCCCCAATGACCGCTGAGACAGAGGCTACGCCGATGATAATCCCTAATGTTGTTAAGATGCTGCGGGTTTTATTGACCCAGATCTGACTCGACGCCAATAAAGCGCTCTGAATCACTAGCCGGAGAAATGATAATGGTGCAAAAAGAAAACCTCTCATGATGGCTCCTTCGGAAACGAAGGGGCATTGATGTGTTCAGAGGCGGGGTCCTGTTCGGTCGGCAGATCGCTGTAGATTTGACCGTCTTTCATTCGTACAATGCGGCGGGCATGAGCGGCGATGTCTGATTCATGCGTGACCATGATGATCGTCTGGCCTTCCCTGTAGAGCTGCTCAAACAAATCCATGATGCCGGAACTGGTGGCGCTGTCCAGGTTGCCGGTCGGTTCATCGGCCAGAAGTAAGCTGGGGCCGCTGACAAGGGCGCGTGCAACCGCAACACGCTGTTTTTCGCCGCCGCTGAGTTGGTTGGGCTTATGCGTGACTCGCCCGCCCAGTCCGACCCGCTCAAGCGCCTCTTTGGCAAGTATTCGTCGTTTCCAGAAAGGGACATTCGAGTAGATCAGCGGTAATTCAACATTTTTCAAGGCCGACACCCGAGGCAGTAATTCAAAGGACTGAAAGACAAAACCAATTTGCTGATTGCGTACATGGGCCAAACTGGCTGCATTCATGTCGGTCGTGTTGATCCCATTGAGTTCATATTCGCCCGCATCGGCCTTATCCAGACAACCGAGCAGATTCATCAGCGTACTCTTGCCGGAGCCGCTGTGGCCCATGACCGCGACATATTCATTTTGCCCAACATCCAAATCAACTTCTCGAAGTGCGTGGACAGATTCGGAACCCATCGTATAGGTGCGGGTCAGTGAGGTGACTCGGATGACAGCAGGTTTTTGCAGTGGTTCACTCATGGGGTGACAGACTATGCTGATGCCGTCTTGGACTTCTTTTTCTTGTCCTCTTTTTTCGATGTGTCTTCATCCGTGTCATCGTTGCTTTTCTCAACTTCGACGGGCTTATCATGTTCTAAGCCCTCAAGAATTTTATACGGTCCGACAATCACCACATCGCCGACAGATAATCCTTCCCGGATCAGCGTATGGGTCAGATCGCTGGGGCCGATCCGGACCGGTGTGACGACCGTCTTGCCATCCAGAAGGCGATAGACGACGGCGATTTGTGTTTTCTTTTGATCGACGACGGGATTATCTTGAGTGATATCCAGTGGGAGGCTATCCAGTCGACGGGCGAGCACCGCCTGGCTGGGGACCTTGATTACATCCTGATGTCGATTGGTTTCGATGTCCACATCGGCCGTCAGCCCTGAATACAACCTGCTCACATCGCCGGTGATCAGGATTTCAGTTTTATAGTACTTAGCGCCCGTGCGCGACAGCCGCTGGGTGAGGGCGATGTTCTGGACGATGCCGTCAAACTCTTCTTCCCAGAATGCCGGGATATGGATCTTTGCTTTTTGTCCGATCTGCACCTGTCCGACATTCGTCTCGTCAACCTCCGCCAGCAGCATCATCCTGGAAAGGTCCGCCACCTGCAGGATAACCGTACCGGGATTGTTCATGGTTCCCGTCATGACGACTTCACCGACCTCGGCATTCAGCTGTGTGATGACACCGTCAATGGGTGAATACATGCTGGTATAGCTCAGTGCTTCACGGGCCTCCTCGACGCGTGCCTCGGCAGCCGTCAGGTTGTGTTCCATGACGGTCAAATTTAGCTCGGCCGCTTTGATCGAATGCTTCATGGCTTCGAATTGAGACCGAAGTTGTTGTAGATTGCTTTCAACCTCGTCAAAGGCTGACTGGCTGATATCCTGGCTCTCAAGCAGTTGCTGCTGCCGTTCGAACTCTCGATGTGTTTGCTTCAGGGATGCGCTGGTTCCTTCCAAGGAGGCCTTTTGGCTGAGGATGTTGGCTTTTTCAACTTCGATGCGTGCTTGTTGTGCGTCCCGATTTGCGATGGCGCTGCTTAGTTGGCTTTCGAAGTTTTTGGAATCCAGTCGTACCAGTAAAGAGGGATCGCTGTCCTCATTGCCGCCGGTAACACGATCCCCTTCGTCGAATGGCAGCTCATCGATCCGTGCCGATACTTTGGCGCTGATATCCACCTCGGTTTCGGGGCGAATTTCGCCGGGGGCATTGATGATCTCGACGAATTCGGCGGTCTCAACGGTTTCGATACGGACCGTTGTCGTCTTGCCGTCATTTTTCCCGCCTTTTCCTTTAATGCCCACTGCGATAATAAGAATAACGACAAGACCGATGGCGATTAGAATAATCTTATTTTTCTTTTTCACATTGAATTCCTTCTAACCTAAAGACGACCCTCTATGGAATAACAGAAGGCGTATGTATATACGCATAAAACAACACCGGATATTACCATGAATATCGAGATTTTGAAACCCCCTAATAGACAAAAGGGAATCTCCGCAACCCACTTTGGGTGTTCCGCTACCTTAATAGACGGACAATGCCTGTTATTATTTCATCAAAAATAGACATTTTTCAGTAAACAGATATTAACAACGTTTGAATTTTTGGGAATTCCTTAAGTCGTTAAAATTGAAGGGCTTGCAGAATCATCTGATCTTTGAGTTTGACGGGCTGTTTCTCTTTTGGGTTGTGATTAGGCTCTAGTTGCAAATCAACCTATAGTTGTCAACTAATCCTACGAAAGCTTGATACTAAAACACTTAAACTTTTAAATGAATAAGATCTCATGAATTATCTATCACTAGCGGATATATTAAAATCCACTATGCGAATGTCCCTTTATATTTGGCAATGGTCTGCTGGAGCAGGGTCTGGGCTTGGGCAATTTGCTCATCGTCATAGTTTGTGATCTTGTCCAACACCTGCTCTAATTCATGAACCAGCTCAGCGATGTCATGTTCATGTTTTGAAGAATGAATGACCTGTTTGGGAAATATTTTTGAATCGGGTATTGCAATGACGACAAAGGTTTGATTACATTTTGTACATTTAACGCTCTTGCCTAAGTGTTCTTCCGGAATCTGGAAGCCCGCTTTGCAATGAGGGCATTGGATTTTCATGAAATTATCTCCTATTTCATGTCTCGGATTATACTGGGATTCTGGACACACCGCAACAGTCTTGATTTTTAAGAGCATGCCAAAAGAACTCGAGCCTATTTGAAAGAAAAGGCAATTGAAGAATCAGATCTATTTTTTTGATAGATAATGTAAAAATATATCATCAGAGGCGTAGAGCCTTCTGCATACTTCTCTTG
>CALKKA010000108.1 GCA_937995495.1 uncultured Phycisphaerae bacterium | reverse complement strand
GGTCTTCCGCTTCAAAGTCGTCTATTTGTCCCCGTTTGATATAGGGGGGCAGCGGTGGGTGCCCGATTTGGTCTAACACTGAAAACGCATCAATGGATGGGGTGGGTTTCAGGCACCATTGGCCAGCGACATCACTGGGGTAGGCGATAACCTGCCCCCAGGCATTCCCAGCTGGGTCCAGCAGTTCGAGGGTATCGCCGGGAGTAAGTTTACGGGAGTTCTTTAGCAGCACTTGCCATTGGCCATCTGACTCTTCGTGGATAAACAAACCCTCAAGTTGCGCCCCGCTCAGTTTTCGAGCATAAAATCTGGCAGGCAGCACCTTGGTATTGTTTAGAACCAGACAATCGCCCGTACGAAGATACCCCAGTAAATCGCCAAACTGGCGATCTGCTCTTGTTTTTGAAGTTCGATCCAGCACCAATAGCCGTGACTGCTGCCTTTTTTGAGACGGATGCTGGGCGATCAGTTCTTCGGGAAGCGTGTAATTAAGGTCTTCTGTTTTCATGTTGGAAAGAGTAGCAGAGTTTTAGAGGCTTTTCAAAATGAAATTTTTCAAAGGCAAGGTTAAAGCCCCCCGGATTTTTTCCGATACACAGGGTGTCAGAGTCATATTTTAAGGAGAGCGAAAATGGCTGCCGGGTTTTCATTTGAAAAAACATGTTCTAAGATTGCATCGATGGGTAAGCGAGAAGTCATTCGGCGGTTGCTGAATTTTGACGGGCCGATAAAGATGGATTTTTCGGCCGATTATCTGGAGAAACTCAGCACAGATCGCTTGCGGCATATCCTGTTGGCAGCGTTTGTAACAATCAATCGCAAACGTGCTTCCTGAAATGACCTAGCGCAATAAAAAAGGCCGGCATCACTGATACCGACCTTGCTGAGTCGAATTTGAAATCAAAAAATATCAAGTTTATAAAAGTCGTCCCAGCTTCCGAAGAACTACCACTACTATAAGAAGAAAAAGAGCATTATGACGCTATTCATTATACCCACATTACCGCCTGATGCAACGACAAAAGAAATAATTTTCGAAATTAGACCATAACTCTATTATTTAAATAGAGTTAAAATTTCCACACAAAGTCACATTTTTCTTTCTATCGGGGTGTTTCTTCGCCGGATCGGAGTATTTCAAAGAGAATGTGTCAAAGAATAGGTCGTTAGGCACGATATTGACGCAGGTTATCCAGCAGGTTTTGCATGTCGGCCGGCAGGGGGGCCTCGAATTTCATTCGCTCATCTGTCTTTGGGTGGTCGATCTCCAATCGCCAGGCGTGCAGGGCGCACCGGGCCATGAGCGGTTCTTCTGGGGCAGAGTCGCGATTTTCGATCTGCCACGGATAGACCACTTTGCCGCCGTACAGGTCATCGGCGACGATAGAATGCTTCAGATAGGATAGATGGACACGAATCTGATGTGTGCGGCCGGTTTTGATATTAACTTTCAGCAGTGAGAAACCCCGGAACCGTTCCAGCACTTCAAAGAAGGTGATCGCCTCCTTGCCGTCATCGTAACGAACAGCATATTTTTCACGAACAGTCGGATGGACGCCCAGTGGCTGGTCGATGCAGTCCGCATCCAGATCCGGCGCACCATGAACAATGGCGATGTAGGTTTTCTTCGTGGTCCGCTCCGCGAACTGTCGGGACAGCTTCCAATGCGATGTATCGCTCTTGGCGACCGCCAGGCAGCCGGTCGTGTTGCGATCCAGCCGATGAACGATGCCCGGCCGGAGGTCATCCGGGCAGGATGAAAGGTTCTGGAAATGATAGACCAGTCCGTTGACCAGCGTGCCGCTTTTGTAGCCGCGTGCCGGATGAACAATGAGATTGGTTTGCTTGTTCAGGACAAGCATATCTTCATCCTCATAAAGTACATCGATCGGAATGTCCTCAGGGATCAATTCGCGCACTTCTTTGGCAGGCAGAATCAAGTCAATTTCATCGCCCGCCTGCAGTTTGTGGCTGGTTTTGGCAGGACGACCGTTGACATTGACCCCCTGCTCTTTGATGAGTTTTTGAAGGCGAGTCCGGCTAAAACAGCTAAATCGACCACATAGATATTTATCAAGTCGATTGAATTTGAGATTGACGCCTACATGAAAACGCAGGCGTTGTCCGACCAGTTCATCGGCCTGGTCCTCGGTGAGATTGTTTTCCAGATCGAAGACGGCTTCTTCTGAGGGCGCATCACCGGGGTTAACATCCGTGCCGACGGGGTGGTTCTCTTTAAATTCGCCCATGACAATGGTTACGGCATTTCCGCTTGCGGTTCGGCTGTTTCTTCAACAGGTTGCTCGGCATCGGTTTTTTCCGCGGATTCCGTTACGATTGTTTCAGCGGCGGGTTCGATCATTTCTACGGCCGTTGGTTCGACGACTTCTTCAGTGTCGACCACTTCTTCTTCGATCACGACCGGAACAGCCGCGAAGTTAAAGACTTCTGTGTTATCGGAGAGGGTATCCAGACGGCGTTGGGCCTGTGTGGGAAAGACGGTGGCCTTGTAATTTTCATCCCCAGCAATCTGCTGATAGAGTTCTGCTGCCTGATCCGTTTGTCCCAGTTCTTCAGAGCAAAGCGCTAATCCAAATTTAGCCATCGCTGTGAGCGTAGGGGTATTAGCTGAGCTGAGGGCTTCCTGATAAGCGTTTTGGGCCTTTTGAATCTGGCGTTCCAGCATGTCGGCATCGACTTCCTGGCGAAGATGAAGTTCTGTTCGGATGGCCTGTGCGGCTTTGATCTGAGCCAGGGCGGCCAGGTTGCGATTGTCGATCCCAGATACCTTTTCCACCAGGGCGTCCGCGTTGACCAGCAGTGCATCCAGCGCCTCACTTTTTGCCAGCATATCATCAGCCGGGGCCTGTAAAACAGCATAGACATCCTGGTCCATCATCTGGATGGATTGCGTTATCTCCGTCTGCTCGGCAATATCCTTCTGGCGTGACATCTTGTTAAACATCGGCCAAGTGATCAGAGCGACGCCAATCAGGATGATACCGATAATGGTATTTGCATTATCTTTGAGAAGCCCGGGCAGATGTTTTAATCCCTCAGCCAGTTCATTCGTTTTTAACTCATGACGGTGTTGAGAATCCATTGAACAACCTTTCTATCCAAAATATTCTTGTTTGTGCCTGTAATCAGCTTTCATGGATTCTGAAAGCCGTTTCCTGTATAAACAGGGCCGGCATTGTAAGGGAAATAGCCTTGACTTGCAATCATTGTTTGGTGATACTACACACTTTTGAACCAAAGAGTCTTAAATCGGCACACAAGCACAGGAAGAGTACATGATAAAATACGGAGCTTCGACATCCTCTTCCCTCATCATATTGCTGACTTTGGCTCTAACCCTTTCTGCGGCGGGTTTTTCGCTGGACACCTCCGGGTATATTGGAATTGATGAAATCCGTCCCGACATGGAGGCCTATTGTCTGAGTGTGTTTTCGGGGACAGAAATAGAAAAATTCGGTCTTAAAATCCTCAGTGTGGTGCGAGGAGCCAAACCGGGACAGGATATGATCCTTGTTTTGGGAACGGATAAGCGGTTTCAGCACAGCAGTGCCGTTCATGGCTGTAGCGGATCTTCAGTTTTTATTGATGGACGGCTCGCCGGGGCCTTGGCTGCGGGGTGGGATGGATCATTGGATGCCCTTTATCTGGTGCGTCCGATCAAGGACATGCTTGAAGTCGGTAGCGTGGAGCCTTCCATTTCGGCAAACGATATGAGGGCGTCCGGATTTGATTTTTCACAGCCGCTGAATTTAGAATCCTATTATCAGCAATCCGTCGGAGAGTTACAAAACCAGCATCAGGATTCACGGATGCTTTTGCCGCTTTCCAGCTCCTTGCCGGGTCAGGTTCTCCAGGAACACGACTATGCCCTAAAGGGCATGGGATTTCTGCCCGTTGCGGCGTCGGGGTTGCTTCCGAGCCGATCTTTTGAGGAAGTCGGGGATTATGAACGGGGAAGCGTGTTGTCCCTAGTGTTTTGCGGCGGGGATATCTCTTTAGCAGCGACCGGAACCGTCACCGAGGTTGTCGGTGACCAGGTCTATGGTTTCGGGCATCAATACAAGGGTCAGGGGGCCATTGACTTGCCCATGGCGACCGGTGTGATTCACACGGTTGTAGCCAGTCGAAAAAGTTCATTTAAGCTTTCCTCGCCAGGACCCGTTTCGGGCACTCTCTGTTTTGATCAGGCCAGTGGCGTCCGGGGAACGATCGGCCAGATGCCTAAAACGCTTCCATTGCGCATTGAAGTGGACCGATACAACGACCCCAAGAGCCGCATCTATGACTGTTACCTGGCAGTCGATCAGTCGGTGACTCCGATGATTCTTCAGGTTGTACTGGATGGAGCGGCGAATATGCAGGGCCCCATGCCGTTGGAGCATACGATCCGCTATTCAGGGCAGGTTACTCTTCCCGGTGGTGAGTCCATCGTCATTGATAATACTTCCTCCGACCGGCAAACCTCAGAGATGGGCCGGGATTTTTATTCTGCGGTGAGCTTATTGATGAACAATCCTTTCGAAGAGGTCAACATCCATTCGGTTGATGTGAAGATGATTATGGAACCGGTAAACAAAACAGCTTCTGTCTGGGCCGTTGATGTGAACCGGACCGATGTCTATCCGGGACAGACGTTAACCGCCTCGGTCACCCTCAGATCGTATCGCTTAGAAGAGCAATCTGTAACGATCAGTTTGGAGATTCCTAAAACACTGGCGCCTGGGAACTACAAGGTAAAGATCTTAGGAGCGGATGATTACCAGTCTTTCGTTTCGAAGATGGCACCGCAGAAATTTCGTGCTGTCGATTTGAACTCACTTAAAACAGCCCTGAACACACTCTTGGGATGCCGTCGGGACCGGCTGTATGCAGTGATGGAAACGCCTGCATCGGGAGTGGTGATTCGCCAGCACGAACTGGGCCAATTGCCGGGTACGAAGACACTTTTGATGCAGGATAGTAAGCGGTTGCAGCCGCTGGAAGCCTATAAGGCCTGGGTAGAGAATCACATTGGCATGGACATGATCGTTCAGGGTTCAGCAGAAATTGAAATTACAGTCAAACAATAATGGCAGAAGATAGGGAATACTGTGAGAAATAAATGGCTTTTGACATCAGGAATGTTTTTGTGGGCTTCGGCAATGACAGTGGCAGTAACAACGGTGATTACCCGGCACCAGGCCGGCACGGATTTCATCCAAGGCGAAACGGACAAAGTGGTTGTGGATTCAGGGGGAACACTGCGATTGGCGCAGCGGAGTACAGCGATAGATTGTGGTGCGTTGCTTGATGATGCCTGGTCCGTTCATTCAATCGTGTCGGACGCTGAGGGTGCGTTGTATTTAGGGACCGGTCCGGACGCGGGGGTGATTCGCTATGCAGACGAAGAAGTTGAGCAGATCTATCCGATCCAACCAGCGGACTTTAATGAATTATCCGATTCTTCCATACGCAATGAACATGTCTTTGCTATGGCGCTGGATGTTGCAGGCCGTCTGCTGATTGGCGTCAGCGGTCAAGCGGGCAAGTTGGTGCGATTAGCCCAAGAGCCGGAGGTTGTATTTGAAGATGATCGTGTGCAGTACATCTTCGCGATTGCCACCGACCAGGATGACAACATCTATTTGGGCACCGGTCCGGAAGGGCTTGTTTTTCGGCTTGACCCGTTCTGTCAGAATTCTGAGATTGTGTATGAGGCCAAGGATAAAAGCATCCTTTCATTAGCGGTTCATGATGGCATGGTCTATGCGGGCAGTGATGAGAGGGGGCTGGTTTACAAGATCGATCCCGCGACCAAGCGTGCGAGTATTCTTTATGATTCAGAACAAAATGAAGTGCCTGCGATTCTGGTTGACGAGTCCGGTGTTGTCTATGCCGTTTCGACCAGTGCGCAGGCCGCCCAAATGCAGCTTAAGGCCTCCGGTCTTTCTTTTAAGAAAAAGCCCGGTCGGCCTGACGACAGCGATGAAAGCGAGGCCTCTCCCGCAGCAGATTCGCTCAATACTGCCAACAGTGACAAAGAAAAAGAAGAGAAAAAAGAAAAGCCTGTGCCGGAAGCGCCGTTGCCGCCGATCGCTAAGATCGCCGGGCATGTCTATCGAATTACTCCCGATGGTTTTGTGACGGACATCTTCAGCGAGATCGCGGTGTTGTATTCACTGCTTCAAACCGACGGCACATTGTGGCTCGGGACAGGAAACAAGGGCCAGTTCTTCAGCATTGATTCCCAGACGGAGCAGAAGGCCATTGTTTTTGAAGATAAGAGGTCCTCCCAGATCACCTCTGCTGTAAAGGTTGACGGAGCGATTTATCTTGGACTGTCCAATCCCGCTCGTTTGGTGCGGTTGGATAAGGCGCTGGAAGCTAAAGGGACATTCGACTCGCCGCTGATCGATGCCGGTCAACCCGCCCGCTGGGGTAAGTTGCAGGTCGAGGCTGACGTTCCGGACGGTTGCCAAATCAAAATGGCTTGTCGCAGCGGTAATGTCAAGGACCCGAACGATGCGACATTCTCTGACTGGAGTGAGCCGGTGGTTCTTACAGAGGCAACCGTTCTGGCTTGTCCCGTTGCACGGTTCTGCCAATATCGATTGACCCTGCTTAGCGGCGCTGAGACCAATGCAACCCCGGTGGTTCGGCAGGTTACGGCTGCACATGTGATTCCGAATCTGGCGCCGAATGTTGTTGCGATTAAGGCTGAGCGCTCACGCGATAAGAAAAAGCCTTATGTGATCGAGATCACGTTTACTGCTAAGGATGACAACAAGGATCAACTCGAATACACGCTTGAGTTTCGCCGAGCCGGTCGAGCCGGTTGGATTCCGCTTAAGGACGCGTTGGATAAGCCGAAATTTGCGTGGGATGGCCGGACCGTTGAAGATGGACGTTATGAAGTGCGCGTAACTGCGAATGACCGTAAAAGCAATACACCTGAAACAGCGCTGACCGGATCCCGCATCAGCGATGTCTTTGTGAATGATAACAGCCCCCCCGAAATTAAATGGGCCCACTTGCTTGTCGAAGACGGTAATGTTACCGCCGAGATGCTCATTGAAGACGCCTTTTCTGTCTTAGGTTCTGTGCGATATACCGTTGACAGTAACGAAAAATGGATCACGGCCATGCCGGACGACCTGGTCTATGATACACTATCTGAGGCCTTTACAATCCGGATTGAAGGCTTGGATTCCGGTGACCATGTCATCGCTTTTTCGGTTGCGGATGACCTGCAGAACACACGATACAAAACCTATGAGGTGACGATTCCCTGATTCGAACGATAGCATTTGAACAGATTATTAATGCCGTCGAACAGCTTTGCATTGGTTGCGGATACGCCTGTCCCCCATTTGTCGTCGGCGTTGGCATCGGAGGGAATGTTGAGACCTCCTGTCTTCTCAGCAAGAAATCACTCCTGCGCTGTATCGGTGAGTTCCATACAGATGCGTTTTATGCACAGATGGAAAAAGACCTGTTGGCAGCCGTCAACGCTACAGGTATAGGGCCGCAGGGCCTGGGCGGTGACACGACGGCGCTGGCGGTCTGCATTGAAACCGCACCCTGTCATATTGCATCACTGCCAGTGGCCGTTAACATCGAATGCCACAGCCATCGGCATAAAAGCATCATACTTTAGAGAGTTTTCTCGGAGATTTCTGTCCGATAAGCCAGCTGTTTTTGATTTTCAATTCTCGGAATTCCTGATTAAGCCCTCTTCATAAAAAGCCGAAACATACGTGTCTTAGAGGAATAAATTGAATTCTAATGCGAGATACAGGAGTGAGATTTGGCTACACGAGATAACAAACGGGCCTTAAAGGTGATACGCTCTCTACATACATGTCAGAAAAAACAGGCCGGCAAGATCGATGTTTTATGCAGAGATATGGTTTCGGCCCATCGGGACTTTTCAAGCAAACTGGCCACGACGAGTTTTGCCGCCTCTTATTACGAGTCTCTGCTCGGATGCACCGGCCTGGAGGATTTACTGGATACTGCGGTACGAGGAATTCGAGGAGCTGTCAAGGAGATAGACGCCGCCATTTTTCTTTTGTCAGAGAACGGATTCGATGTGCATATTGCCGATACCGGCGTCGCCGACCCGGTTGAAAAGAGGCAGTTCCAGCATTGGTTTACACGCGAACTGGTTCGAAGTGTTAGCCAGATGAATCGCATCTGTTCGCTGGACCAATTGCTTCACATGGGACTGCAGGGGTCTCCGGCGACTCTCAAGACGATTTCACTTGCCGCGATCCCGTTAGGGCGATTTGGAAAGGCAGTGGGCTTTGTCCTGGTTTATCGCCCCGCGCATCGACCGTTGCAGGCCGAAGAGCTCTCGCGTTTAGCTGCCGTTAGCAGTGGTCTGCATGAAGCGATCGGGAGTTTCCAGAAAACACCGTCACCGAACTCGCTCCGGTCGTGATGGAATTTCGGTCCCCAGGGGAAATCGTTTTATTCAAATAATTCTTCTAAGCCGCCGGTACTGTTAAGCCAGTTGAGGGCTTTTTCAAAATCGATAAAAGCGGTCACCTGAAACCCTTCAAGATTGGCACATATCTCAAAAAAACCGGCACGGCTGTACTGCTCATCATCTCTGGAAAGAACCGCGATCTTGTTATGGAAAAAATCCCGGTGTTTTTCCAGCTCCTTGATCAGTTCATAAACTCCCTCATGTGTCAGGCCTGCGTCGGTCTCTCGAATATCAAGTAATATCTCGTGTTCCGGCGAAAGCCCAGCGATCATCGCCAGTTCAAGCAGCACCTGCTTGCTTTGTTCCAGATCCGAGATGCCGTTGGGCCGGGCCTTGATAAAATCTTTACCGCTGATAATTTTATACATCGTTTGCATCGCTGAAAACTCCCCGATAAAGGATTTTAAAAACTCCTACGTATTCTCATGTTTGATAATAATGGCATTTTATGTTGGCGTCAATCCGGAAAAAGGTTTTGCATTGGGAAAGTACGCCCCCCAAAAAAATAAAAAACTTGCAGACTTGTTGCTGTCTTTGTATGATTACATTGCTTGGTTTATTGGAAGGGATCAGCATTGACTCAAATAGCACAGATTTTTCTAAGTACAGCAGGGCTTACACAAGATATGAGCGGGCTGGTTTTAGGGGTAATTGGAGAGACTGCAATTCCCTATCGGCCGCTCAAGGTCCTCTTTTTTATTGGCTGGCTCTATCTCTGTCTCTACTGTGTCCGACGATCTGATTACAGTTCACTCGTTCATGACAAATACCGCTATGCATCAAACATCGCGGCCTTATTTATTGGCCCCCTCCATTTGTTTGTCTTGTTTATTGGTGATACAGTTTGCAAAATACAGGACGGCGAATTGGAATTGTCTGAGGTTCCCGGCTATGCAGTGGATTGTATCCTGGAGCGCTCGGTTAAAAAGAAACCTCGCCGTCAGGCGGCCGTTCCCGAAATCGAATTACACGACACATCAGGCCGATCGTTTGATGTTGTTTATCTCAAGCAAGCTCACGACAACAAAAAAGACCGGAAAACCCAGGAGCAGACGGAGCAAATGATCTTGGATGGAGTCAATGCCCGGGCGACTGATATTCTGATCGATCCCAAAGATGAAGCCGAGTACACCATTCGGTTCCGTATCGACGGTTTTTTGCGAGTGCATGAAGTGCTGGACACGAAGCAGTGTAATGCCATGATCAACAGTCTTAAGGCGATTGCCGGCATGGACATTGCAGAAAAGCGGCGGCCGCAGGATGGGGCGTTCATGGCCCGTATTCCGGAAGGAGAGATATTTTTCCGCATGGCCACTTCGGGTGTATTGGGAGGAGAAAAACTGGCCATCCGCGTGCTGGACCAGACCCGCAAGGTGCTTGGGCTTTCAGAAGTTGGTTTCTCAGCCGATCAGGTCAGGTCGTTGACAAAGATTGCGAATCAGCCGCGAGGAATGATTTTAGTGTGCGGACCGACCGGCAGCGGCAAGACCACGACCTTGTATTCAATGTTGCGGGCGGTCAAGTTTGAAGAACGAAATATTATCACCATCGAAGACCCCATCGAATATGTTCTTCCGCATGTCAGCCAGATTGAAGTCAATACCAAGGCAGGGGTGACCTTTGTCGATTCGTTGAGAAGTGTCCTGCGTCAGGATCCAGATGTGATTTGCGTGGGCGAGATACGGGATGCTGAAACCGCGGCAATGGCCGTACAGGCGGCCCAGACAGGACACTTGGTGATGGCGACTCTTCATGCCAGCAGTAATATAGGAGCGATGGTGCGGTTGATGGACTTGGGCGTTAAACCGCTGCTATTGTCGTCGGCGCTTTCAGTGGTGATCTCACAGCGGTTGATTCGGCGTCTGTGTGAATATTGTAAAGGACCGGCGGAATTGACTCAAAGCCAGCTTGATTATTGTGAAAAACATGAAGTGTCGAAAGAGCAGATATTAATGGCCAATGGGTGCGGCCATTGCAGCGGGACCGGTTATTATGGACGGACCGCAATGCTGGATATTATGTATATGAATGATGACCTTCGAACCTTGTTGTGTAGCCAGCAACTGACGCCCGGCGATATGAAAAAGCAGGGTGACAATCGGTTCAACTCATCCCTGCGTAAAGAGGGAATGTCGCGCGTTTTGGCCGGCGAGACAACGCTGAAAGAAATTAAGCGAATTACAATGGAGGCGGGGTAAATTATGCTGGCGTGTCTGATTCTAATTGTGAGTTCAATATTGGCCTTTGTGGGGTTCAAAAAAGGGTTCTATGTGATGTTCGCAACCCTGTTCAATCTCATGTTTGCGATTTTTATTTCGGTGCTTTCTACACGGTTATTTGTGAGTTTAAGCCCAGGGTTTGAGCACTCCGGCTATTATGCTGCGGCAAGCATCCTTTTGATGTTTGGATTGATTTTTGGATTGTTGCAAACAGTTGCATGGATATTTTTTTTCCGGTACAGAGAAGACTACTTTCCCGCACTGTTCGACAAGGTTGGCTCAGTCATCCTGGGCTTTCTTTGTGGATATGTTGTATGCATCCTGTTAATTTTAGCGCTGTGTGTCACTCCGTGCTCGAAACGAGGTAAAATGAATTGGTTGTGTGACCATGAAAAGATGCAGAGACGGGGTAAAACCGGCGTGGTCACAGTGTGTAAATTCCTCGCAGAATACTCCCTTCAATGCTTCATCGGCGATAGAGCCGAACAGGAGATTGATTTTCTATTAAAGCTGGATAGATCGGTCGAGGAGAAAAAGGAAGACAGTTCTTTATTACTGCCGGAGGACAGACTCAGCGAAGAAATCGAATGACTGAGTCATGTCGAGATAATCAATAAACCCCTGCTGCACCTTAGGCAAAAGGGGTTTATCTTGTGTTGTTCATTAGTGAAGTGTTTTTTCAGCGGACTGAACCGTGTTGTAGAGCAGCATGGTAATCGTCATCGGGCCGACGCCTCCGGGGACGGGTGTGATCAAAGAGGCTTTTTCCTTGACCGCCTCAAAGTCCACATCACCGGCCAGTCGGTATCCTCTTTTTTTTGTCGCATCTTCTACGCGATTAACCCCGACATCGATTACGACCGCCCCATCTTTGACCATGTCGGCGGTGATGGTATTGGGCCAACCGGCGGCGGCGATGATGATGTCCGCTCGCTTGACATGTTCGGCCATATTCTTGGTTCGTGTGTGGCACACCGTCACCGTTGCATTCCCGGTGGCAGCTTTCTGGATCAGCATGTTCGCCACGGGTTTGCCGACAATATTACTGCGGCCGACAACGACCACCTCAGCGCCTTCTAACTTGACGTTGCTCCGCAGCAAAAGCTGGATCACACCGTGCGGCGTACAGGGAAGATAAGCATCTTGTCCGACGACCATTTTACCCACATTGACCGGATGAAAACCGTCCACATCTTTGGCCGGGTCAATGGCCAGCAGAACGTTATCTTCATCGATGTGTTTTGGCAGGGGAAGCTGAACGAGGATGCCGTTGATTTTCGGATCTTTATTGAGCTTGTCGATCAATGCCAGCAGGTCCCCTTCGGTCGTTTCTGCAGGCAGCCGGTTGTCATCACTGTAAATACCGATCTCTTCACAGGCTCGTTCCTTGGCGGTTACATAGGACTTCGATGCCGGATCTTCACCGACCAGCACCACGGCCAGTCCCGGCGTAACCCCCTTGTCCTTCAGTTGAGCGACTTTTTCTTTCAGTTCGGCCCGCATGTCAGCGGCTACCTGTTTCCCATCAATAATTCGTGCAGTCATGTGTCCTCTATTTCCTGTTTAAGGTTCATCAGAAGCCGCGCATTTTACGGATTGTGATGAAGATTCTGTTTACAAGCTAAAAAGAGATTCTGCCTGAGAATCCATCGCCATCCTGAAACCTAAAAACGATTAGAGTTTGAGGGGCGTTTTTCTATCGGATAAACTTTACAGATTCCACGCGTTAGCAAATGCCCTGAAACTGCGGTCGAAGGTTTTTTCCATATCCGACGGAAAACAGCACCCGGGAAGCTGTTGGCTCTTCAGGTGATATTGCAGACATTCACAACAGACGCCTTTGCGGCTGCATCCGGGATAACTGCAGGAACAAAAGTCCAGATTCCTCTCTTTTTTACATTCCATCACAACATCCTTTCGTTTGATCTAAGCCGTTCTTAATTCTGCCCCAAGTGTATCCGTCAGGCCACTGAGAATCGCACCTTCAAACCCGTCGACCGTTTCGTGCCGGAGCGTCCCCTGTTCATCGCGGAACCGCAGCGATACGGTGATGCTTTTTTTTCCATCTGCGATGGGTTTGCCTCGATACAGGCCGCCAAAGTCGATTTGCTCCAGCTCGGCAGGGGCTTTATCCTGTACGACTGACGTGATCTGCGCCCACTGGACAGGTTCATCGACGATCAACGACAGGTCTCGAACAATTGCCGGGAACCGAGGGATCGGTTGAGCTGCCGGGATCGCGCCCGCCTTTGTGAGCAACAAGTCAAAATCTAATTCCGCTGCAGCAACCACTTGTTTATCCAGGTCAAATTGTGCTGCCGTATCGGCATTCAGCAGACCCGCAATGCCCAGCACCTCGCCGTCGATCAGAATTTGTGCACCCGTCTGTGCCCACTTGAATGAAGCGGGCTTGAATTCGAGCGTACTGTTGAGGGCGATTGATTGAACCAACTCCTCGGTCACCCCGCGCAGTACACGAAAATCATCATCCATCACCAGCCCGATGCGCGTGTGCTCATTGGGCAGTTGCCCCGGCTTGTGGTTGGCATCCGAAATAAATGTATTGGCCAGCTCAAACAGCCTGCACGGCCGGTTGCCGACATTATAATTGGACTGCATCACCAAGATCAGCGAACCGATCAGGTTCTGCCGCAGCAAGTTCAGATTTTTCTGCGATACATCCGCGACCGACAAATGCTGCTCTGGCGTTTGTTCACAGAACTGCTCGGCGGTCTTGGCATCGATAAAGCTGACATTAATGCTTTCATAAAAGCCTGCCCCGTTCAGGAACGACCGCACCTTGCCGGCGGTTTTCTCACGCAGGTTCGGCCGCGCCACCTCGATATGGATCTTCGGCTCGACCGGGATATTGTCATAGCCATAGCATCGAGCGGCCTCCTCGATCAGGTCAGCCTCCCGATGCAGGTCATGCCGCCAGCTTGGCGGTGTGCAGATGATCCGATCATCGTTTTTCATTTCCGGCGAAAAGCCCAGCGATGTAAAGATCGACAGGACTTTATCAAGCGGGATCTTGATGCCCAGCAGGGCGTTCATCCGCGACAGCCGCATTTCGATGGTGTTACGCTCTCGCTGTTCCGGCCAGGCATCGACTATGCCCTTGGCGACGGTGCCGCCGCCGGTTTCAGCCATCAGCTGAGCACATCGTGCCGAGGCCCAGTCGATATTTTCAGTGTCCACATGCCGCTCAAACCGGAACGATGCTTCGGATTGAAGCACCAATTTGCGGGCGGTACTGCGGATCGTAACCGGCTCAAAGTGTGCTGCCTCTAGCAGGACCGTCGTTGTTGCATCTGAGACCTCCGAATCCAGCCCGCCCATGACACCTGCCATGGCGATGGGATTCTTTTCATCGGCGATCACCAGCATCGCCTCGTTCAGTTTGCACTGCGTTTCATCGATGCTGATCAACTGCTCGCCGTTGGCGGCTCTGCGGACGATGATCGTCTGTCCGCCGATCTCGTCATACTCAAATGCGTGAGTGGGTTGGCCGGTTTCCATCATCACATAATTCGTCACATCGACGATATTATTGATGCTGCGAACGCCGATGGTTTCCAGCCGCTTTTGCATCCACTTTGGCGAGGGGCCAACCTTGACGCCTTCGATTACGCGGGCGGTATAGCGATTGCACAGAGCCGGTTCATGGATTTTGACCTGAACCATCGATTTCGCCTCTTGATCCGACTCCGAAAGGTCGATTGCGGGGATCTTCATTTCCTTGCCCGTCGCCGCGGCCAGTTCCCGTGCGATGCCGATATGGCCCAGGCAGTCGCCGCGGTTGCTGGTAACTTCCACATCCAGCATAGTGTCGTCGCCGACCTGTTCGGTGCTTTCGATCGGAAAACCCAGATTACTGAGAATATCACCTATTTCGTCCGCTGACAGCTCCGTATCCACATAGTCACGCAGCCAATCCAAAGAAATCTTCATTGAAACTCCTATTGCAATATCTATTCAAGACAGTACTCAACCATTTAATCCGGGTCATTCTATCGGATTAAGGTTTTTTTTACAAGTCCTGGATATGGGAGGATGCGGGGCGTTTGCATTAAAATAGGGGGAACCTCTCAGGCCGAAACAACGTATAAAGGGGCATGAATCAGACACTTATTCATTTGATTGGAGTGATCATGCTTTCGGTGGTGCCGTCGATGGAAGTTGGGTGCCGCCGCACAATGCCTCCTGAACCGAATCCCATTTCTGTTGCCAAGGAACCCGACATGGAACCTGAAAAAGAAGCAAGCCAGACGCAGATGCCGCTAACCGAGCAAGAGTGGAAAGAAAAGCTGACGCCGGAAGAATATCGTATCCTCAGAAAAAAGGGGACCGAGCGGGCGTTTACGGGTAAATATGACAAGTTTTATGAGCCGGGGGTTTATAAATGCG
>CALKKA010000107.1 GCA_937995495.1 uncultured Phycisphaerae bacterium | reverse complement strand
GTCCGTCTGGGGGGGGAAACGGAATCCCGCTTAGCCTCGCCGAGGTTTATATTAAAGCCATAGCCCTTGACTTAGATATCAGTGCCTAATTATATCGACATATTCCAGTTTTGTCAACGGTGTTTTTATGGAAAAGAACGCCGTTTTGAATAAAAAATGCTCTATCGGGGGTTTGGGGGTGTCTTTTCGGAACTCAGCGATCGTTTATGCTTGCATCAGAGACCCAATTCTTTTAGAGTAACGAGCGTCTATATGCTTACAAATTAACGCGAAACGGAGTTTGAATTTCTATGCCAAGAGCCAAGCAGATTTCTGCCTCGCAGCGGATTACCGACAACGCCCAGTTGGTCTATAAAACCATCATGGCGAAACGAAGTCCAACGATGAGTACCCCGATCCGGTCATTGTCCAATGTGAAGTATCTTCCCAAAAAGGGGCATTTCGAAATGATGGGCAAGTCTAAAAAGCGTACTCTGACCGTCAACACAGTCAAAACATTCGCTCAGACCTTAAAAATGATGGCACTGAGCAAGCAGCTTATCGAAGAAGACAATATGGCCACCAAAAGAGAGGCCTACTATATCTCAAAAAACTGGGGCAAAGCCGGTTTTTCCGAGCAACCCGAATCGGACACGGTGATGGACGATATTGAAGCGATGTTCGGCGTGAACCGCGAGCAACTCAAATTTGTCCCTGAGGAAAAAGGTGGTTCCGTTGCCGGCAACTTGTTCGTTATCGACAAAGACAACAGCGGCAGAAAACTCAAGATCGACTGTACCAAGTTCGGATCCGGTGCCTATTCAATCCCAGTTGAAGTCGAAGACCTGAAGTTCCAAAGTAAGGCAAAATTCATCCTTGCGATCGAAACGGCAGGTGCTTTCCAGCGACTGGTCAAATGCGACTACTGGAATAAGGCTAATTGTATCCTAATCAGCATGGGCGGCGTTCCAACTCGCGCATGCAGACGGTTTATCCGCCGCCTCAGTGACTCGCTGAAGATCCCGGTCTATGCCTTTGTTGATGGCGACCCCTATGGGTATTTTAATATTTATCGTACCCTGAAGGTTGGCTCGGGAAATGCGGCCCACTTGAATGAATATTTCTGTGTTCCCCAAGCATCGTTTCTCGGCGTGACTCCCCAGGATATCAAAGACTATGACCTGCCAACCCATCCGCTCAAAGATGTAGACATTAAACGGGCCAAAGACGCATTGAAAAATGACCCTTTCGTCAAGCATCACAAACCCTGGCAACTGGCCATCAACCAAATGTTGAAAATGGGGCAACGTGTTGAACAGCAGGCTTTTGCCAAACATGGCCTGGATTTTGTTGTGAATCAATATCTGCCGAACAAACTAAAAAAGACCTCGAAATTCCTGCCCTGATAGACAGCCTTAAAAGTTAGACAATAATGAGTACAATCGCTGAAAAGCTGAAAAAGATTCGGGCCGACATCGCCGACACCTGCCTTCAAGCAGGACGCAGCGAGAAATCGATTAAGGTCGTTGTTGTCACGAAAACCGCCGGGATTGAAGCGATTCAGGAGGTCATTCGCCAAGGGTTTGTCGATCTGGGAGAGAACCGCGTTCAACACCTCAAGCAAGTCGCTGAGGAAGTCGCGGCCTTTCTTCAAGAAAACCAGGATGATCCGGCGATCCCCGAGAAGGTTAACTGGCATATGATTGGGCATCTGCAACGAAACAAAGTCAAACAAACACTCCAGCTTTGCCGGATGGTTCAGTCAGTCGATACACTGCGTCTGGCCGAAGAGTTGAACACACATTCGCACAAATTAGGGCTGCATACCAATATCTTATTACAAATCAACTGCTCCGGCGAACCGCAAAAGTACGGAGCACCCGTCGGAGCTGCCATTCACTTAGCCGAACAATTCGCTACGATGCCCAATCTGCGGCTGGTGGGTCTTATGACGATGGCCCCGTTGACCATGGATAAAAATCGCGTGCGGGCCAGTTTTGCCCGTGCCCGTGAAGTGTATGAGGAAATTCGTGGTGAACGCATCGGAGGAGCCAAGTTCAAACATCTAAGCATGGGAATGAGCCAGGATTTTCAAATTGCCATCGAAGAGGGAGCCACCATGCTCCGCATCGGCTCTGCTATCTTCAACTGAGGGGAAACGCTGGTGTCCTGAGAAAAAGCCGGTTTCTCGTTTGAAACCGGCCTTTAACTCCTCGAGTAGGACTCGAACCTACAACCTAGCGGTTAACAGCCGCTCGCTCTACCAATTGAGCTATCGAGGAATATCCACATCTCCCGAAAGACATCGAAAAGAGGCATTTTCCAGAAAACAACACATTTGTCAAGAGTCAGCCGGAAAATTTGTAAATATCTTCGAAAAAAGAAGCTGACTATGGACAAATATCGCGGATTCAGCTACAATTTCTGTTTAGGGAGAACTTCAGATGAAATAAAAGGGACTTTTTATGCGTCCAGTTGAGCAGAATTAAAAGGTCCTCGGCAAACAATATCAAAGGGATTATGGCAAAGAACACGATTGACATTGATGGGTATACGATTATTCGCCGCATCGGTACCGGTGCGAGATCGGTTATTTACCTTGCAATTGAGGAAGCTACGAAAAAACGCCTTGCAATCAAGCGGGCGGTGCTTGAAGCCCCGGAAGACACGCGAATATTTAAGCAGATTGAAACAGAATATAAGGTATCCAACCAAATTGACCATCCCTATATCCGTAAATGTCACGAGTTGATTCGATCTCGCAAGCTCCTGCGAACGAATGAGTTATTGATGACAATGGAGTTTTTTGATGGTCAAAGCTTAGAAGACCAGAAACGGCTCAGTCTTATTGATGTGCTGCTGGTATTCCGTATGGTTGCCATCGCCTTAAACGCCATGCATGAAAAGGGATTTGTCCATTGTGATATTAAGCCCAACAATATCCTTTTTAACAATAAAGGCGGCGTTAAAATTATTGACTTAGGGCAAAGCTGCCGATTGGGTGATATAAAAAAGCGGATTCAGGGAACACCGGATTATATCGCACCTGAACAGGTCCGCCGGGAACACCTGAGCCACCGCACGGATATCTTCAATCTTGGTGCAACAATGTACTGGGCACTGACCGGAAAGAATGTGCCCACACTGATCCCCAAAAAAAATGAATTCGGGATCGCCGTTGATGAAACAAAAGCGGTTAAATCGCCGCATGAATTATATCCTAAAATCCCCAAGTCGTGGTCCGATTTGATCATGGAATGTGTCAAGGAAAAACCTGCTGATCGCCCATCTAATATGTTGGAAATTACCCGTCAACTGGATGAACTGATCAGAGAAATCGCTGGTTCCAAGAACTCTTCTAATAATGCAACCAAGTATCCAACTATGTCGTGAGGGAGCCGAACTCAATCGCTCCTGTCGCTTTCGAAAAGGTAACATTATCAACCTGCCAGAAACAGGCAAGGTGATAGTGGCCGGTGATCTGCATGGTCATCGACGCAACTTTGAACGCATCCAAAAAAAAGCTGACCTGAAAAACAACCCTTCGACTCATGTCATTCTTCAGGAAATCATCCATGGCGGCCCGGAAGATGATTATGGCGGGTGCTTGTCTTGGCGACTTCTGTTTGAGGTCATCCGCTATAAGATTGAGTATCCGGACCAAGTGCATATTTTGCTTGGCAACCATGATACTGCCACGATATGTAACAGTGCGGTTCTGAAATCCGGCAAAGAAATGAACCGTGCCATGCAATCGGCAATGAAGCGGCACTTCGAGGAGCATTATCAGGTTGTTTTTGATGCAATGACCGACTACATGCTTTCGCAGCCTTTGGCGATCCGCTGTGCCAACCGCATTTGGCTTTCGCATTCACTGCCGGCGGATCAATTTGTGGATAATTTTGACCTGTCTATATTTGACCGCCCCTATACCTTGGACGACCTTGAACGCCCCAACCCTGTTTATCTGCTGACATGGGGTCGTCGTCATTCTCCGGAAACGTTAAATCGTCTTGCGGAAATGTTGGATGTAGACACATTTATCCTTGGCCATCAACCGCAGGAGATGGGTTGGTCACTGGCTGGACCGAATACACTCATTATTGCCTCCGAGCATAGTTTTGGCTGCCTGCTGCAATTTGATCTGGACACTCCTTATACGGCCGCCGGCCTGTCGGGATGTGTCATCCCCATAAACTCCATCGAATAAAATGCAAGATGCCAAATGTGATGAACATCACGATCCTGACCGCATTCGGTAATAATTATATCTACCTTCTCGAATATTCACCCGGCCGGTGCTTTGTGGTGGACCCAGGTGATGCGAAACCGGTACTTGAAGCATTGGAATCTCAGCGTCTGAAAATGACCCATGTTTTCATAACACATCACCATGCCGATCACATTGGCGGAGTCAGCTCGCTGAAACAGAAAACCAGTTGTGAGGTCATGGGGCCGGACAAGCAACGGATGCCCGGACTGGATACGGTTATAAACGATGGTCACATAATCGAACTTGGGCCAATAGCGGTCCGCTGTATCAGTACACCAGGCCATACTGCAACGAGTGTTTGCTATTATGTGACAGGCCGTCCACTGGAGTCGCCAGTACTGTTTACAGGAGACACACTTTTTGTGTGCGGTTGTGGGCGGATGTTTGAATGTGACGGGCAGACCATGTTTGAATCGTTGCAAGCATTGGGCGCCTTGGCGGATGAAACGCTCGTGTATCCCGGGCATGATTATACCGATGAGAATGTTCGGTTTGCGCTCATGTTCAAGCCCGACAATGAACAACTTCGAGAAAAGTTAACGCTTGTACGAAACCAAAACAGAAGTGGTCAACCAACTGTTCCATCTGCACTGAGTGAAGAAAAACAGATAAATCCTTTTCTCTTGGCTGAGGATTGGCAGGCTTTCGCATCCTTTAGAAGAAAAAAAGATGATTTTTAGTCTAATATTTATGTTTTATGGATGAAGTATTGACACTAAGAGGGTCGAATTGACATTCTCCATATTTTGAACAGATACCATTTTTTGAAAGAGACCGGCTTTTCCGCAGCACCAGAAGTTTATAAAACATTTTCTCTCTTGTTTTTTCTATGATGTCGTATAAAATAAGATTATCTTAATTACAGGACGGTGAGGAATCACAAACATTTTTTGCTGTTTATGGAGACCGAGAATGAAGCCCATTTACACAATTGTCATTTTATCTTTGAGCCTTCTTTTACCAGGTTGTTCTATGACAACAGTCAACTATGATTATGACATGGACTTTGACTTTTCAAACTTAAAGCAGTACGGTTGGCTTGAGATTCCCGCTGATTTCCCTGCCACCGAGATCGTGGTTCAACGGATCAAGAATGCTGTTAACCAGCAAATGGCGGCAAAAGGATTTAGCCAGGTCCCTGAATCGCCGGATTTTCAGATTTCGCTACAGGGCTTTAGAGACATCGTCAGTCAAGGGGTCCAAAGTGGAACTTCATATCGAGGGTATGGAGGCTATAATCGAGGCTACAATCGCGGTTATAATCGGGGTTATGAGCAACAAGTCGGTGTGTATGAATATGAAGAGGGAACGCTTACGCTGACGATTATCAATACCGCCAGCGACACCCTCATTTGGCAAGGTAAGGCAACTGATATCATAGAACCAAGCCTTTCAACGGAAGCTAAGGAGAAAAAAACTCAAGAGGTGGTTGCTAAACTGCTTGCCAATTTTCCCCCAACAAAATAAGTATAATGACAATTTTGACACAATTTATAGCGTCAAAATGTGAAAGAATATATGGCAAAATATCCGATCTATCTCGAACTTGAGGACGCCCAAGCAGTCGTAATCGGCGCCGGGTCTGTGGCCGCTCGCAAGGCCAAAACACTTGTTGCTACCGGAGCCAATGTAAAAGTCATTGCCCGAAACATTGAACCGGCCTTTCAGGAATTATGTGAAGGGCTCCCCATTGAGATCATTCAGGGCGATTATTCAAAAGAACATCTTCACAATGCCTTTCTTGTTATTGCGGCCACAAATGACAATACGCTCAATACACAAATATTTGAGGATTGCCAGGCACTGAAGATACTCTGCAATGTGGTGGATGTGCCTCCTTTGTGTAATTTTTATGTACCCGCCGTGATTCGTCGAGGCGACCTGCAAATCGCCATCAGCACCAATGGCAGATGCCCTGCTTACGCCGGTCATTTGAGACGGAAATTTCAGGAGTTAATCACCGAAGATCATGGACGGTTCCTGCTGGTTTTGGATTATGCCCGGCAATTGGTTATTCAGCAGATTCCGGCGGCCCAACGAAAGGGCCTGCTGTCACAATTAGCCGACGATGATTCGTATCAGTATTTTCTGGATAACGGTGACGATGCGTGGAAATTGATGGCAAAAAAATTTATCGCTGATCATGGCGCGTAAATTAACAAAATTGGTATTTGACCATCAATTTATAATAACAGATAATCTTGGATAATGTTGATTTGGGAGGATTTATGCGTGCTATCACACTTGGTGAAATCTTGGGGCATGTCGAACGCTTTGAACAATCACTTGGAGATTATTATGCGAATCTGTGCCGCAAGACAACGCATGAAGGGGTCCGACTGCTCACCGATTATATGAGCCGACACAGCCTTCGGATCCATGAACTGCTGGAGAAGGTTCCTGCGGACACGCGAAAGGTGCTTTATTCGACCCCTATCCCGTATATGCCAGAACTGCCAGGGGAAAACAATATCAAGCAGGCTCATCTACCCGCGAATCCGACTGCCAGTGAGGTTCTGGATGCGGCGATCCAGTTCGACGATTGCCTGGTAAAAATGTATCACTCTGTTGCTGACCAGGCGGTTTCACAAGAAATCAAGGATTTTTTCGAGTATCTGATCCGTGACATGGAAACCGATGAGATCCAACTGAAAAAAATTAAGGCAATGGATTACTTTTAGACTTGAGAATTTCTACGCTGCAGCCATTGTCACTCATTGAGAGGATAATTCCTGGCTACCTCTTTCCGTGAATTGTCTTGCGCGGCGACGCGCCTCTTCTAATTGGTCTGCCGTCATTCTTTCTTCAAGCCATTTCTCCCGCTTGGCAACATTTTTTTGATTCAGTCCTGCCAACAAACACCATGTATAGGCTTTGACAAAGTCTTTCTCAACCGCCTTCCCAGTCATGTATTTCAGGGCCAAGTCGTACTGGGCATCTGCATGTCCTCCCTCGGCCGCACGTATATACCACTTCAAGGCTTCCTCTTCATCGGGCACTACGACCCCCTGTCCCTTCTCGTATATCACCCCGAGAATATACTGAGCGGCGGGAGATCCCTGCTCGGCGGCCCTGGTGTACCATCGGATCGCGGTGTCACTGTCACGCGTCACTCCCTGGCCTTTACTATAAACGATGCCAAGCATGTACTGGGCGGCCACCGACCCCTGATCGGCTGCACGCGTATACCACTCGACTGCGGCGACGGGGTCAAGTGGAACTCCCTGGCCGGTGCCATACATCACACCCAGACAGTACTGAGCTGCCGGCAGGCCTTGTTCGGCTGCTTTTCGGAACCAATCAACTGCCAGACCAGCGTCCTGTGCCGCGCCTTGACCAAAACTGTACATCACGCCCAGTTTGTACTGGGCGTCGGGGTATCCCTGTTCGGCGGCTCTGATAAACCATCCCATCGCTTTTGCATAATCTTGCGGCTGTCCTTTACCATCATAGTATGAGACCCCCAGATCATATTGGGAAGAGGCATCCCTCATTTCGATGGTCTGATCGGGTTGTTCGGGAAAGACCTCGAGGGTTTGTTCGATTGGCTGATCTGCACTATCTTTCTGGACCGTCATTGGTTCGGGTATAGCAACCGGCAAATCCTCTTTTCTAATCTCTGGTGGGGCCGGATCGGCTTTCATCATATTTGGATCTTTTCTAGACAACTCGGCATTGCGGGTGGATACAGACTCGCCCTGTTCAGGAATATTGCTTGAAGTCTTGGGAATCTGATGGGTTTTTTCGATGGCCTCGGAGGCATCATATATCCCGAGATCTTCGCCAATGTTGCTAATCAGCTGGTCGGCTTCTTTGTTGATCCTGTCTAGCTTATCGAGGGCACTTGGCACTGACTCTGTCTGCATAGCGTCTTGAAGCAATAAACCAGACCAGGGATGTCCCTGCTGGGATGCTTTTACCCACCATTGGATCGCATGATTCATGTTGCGTTTTACGCCTCGACCGGATTGATACATCATGCCAAGGTCACACTGGGCATCGAGATGGCCCTGCTCGGCGGCTTTGAGCAACCACTCAACCGCCCGGGCATCATCTGGAGATAAACCCTGGCCGGTCGAATACATTCGGCCGAGACTGTATTGAGCATCCGCATGGCCCTGCTCGGCAGCTTTTTGAGCCCAATCTGCGGCCTTCCTGTCGCTTTGGGTAACGCCATCCCCCAATCCATACATCAGACTCAGGAAATATTGTGCCTGGGAATAATCCTGTTCGGCCGCTTTGGTAAACCACACGATGGCCAGTGTACTGTCGTGCGGGACATCCTGACCGCTGTAATACATCATGCCCACGGTGTACTGAGCCTCGGGATCACCCTTTTCAGCCTGAAGAAATGCTTTTATAAACCGTCGCTTCTTTGACACCGAATCGTTTGCGGAGGCACTCGAAAGATGTGCGATCTGGCAGCAATACAAGAAAAGAAGGCCGACCCATATTGCTGTAAATAACTGCGACCTTTTCAACGGATCGCCGAGCATAAAAATCTCCAGATAGAACCTGTTTTCAGCTCACTACGATTTTCGAAACCGTTCCTTCTGTCTCGATCAAACCCATACTTGAGTCATCTTATTATATCGACCCCTCAAGTTCTTACAACAGGTTCCCTTCAGATTTCTTTCGTGATGCTCGCCATCACGACCGGCGCACATTTCCCGGTCTGTTTCCACCCCTCATACAGACGCTTGCCCCAGTCATCGGTACGGTTTTCTTCAGCGAGAAATTTTATGTACTCCCATGACACGGATTGATACATCAGACGGGCCTCCACTTTGGCGCATTTTTCGGGCAGGTCGTATTCAATCTCATCCCAATATTGACCGTCCTGATAGGTTGCCCCAACGGGCTCTGACAGATGCTCCTTGAACCTGGCGTTGTTAAATCCCTCAGGTGGAATACGATTGTCTTTTACGATGACATCGTTCAGGACGAAATGAAAGGACTTGCCCGGAGGCTTATTGAACTTCTTTGCCTGCTCGGGACTGAGCCCGGGGTGACATTCATAAACCGTTGTCTGGTAGGGATCTAAAAGTGTGGGAACCGTCACCTTTTCACCGAAGATGGTATCTTCAAAAAGGTCATATTTCCCGATTTCCTTGATGAGAACGCCATCGGCATTCAGAAATCTGACATTGACCCACATCCGGCGACCTTCGGCGTATCCATTGGGCAGTTTGTGGCCTGTTTGATTTGTGATCCGCAGTTTCACTTGTTGAGCGGACGGCTGTGTGAGGTCAAGCGTGGCGGCTGTCTGCAATAAAGCCAATGCTTTTTTCTTTCCCGCCTCAAAGGCCTTTTTGTCCATATCCTGACCCTTCCACAGCAACCAGGTCACGTCCTGAACCCACGTGGAGCCGCCTACCGGGCCGTGCTTGACGAAATAATCGCGGTGCAGATCACCAAAGCGTGAGGCCTGCCCGCCACCTTCGACCTGCTCATAATGACAGCTCTGGCAGGTTCCTTCTTTGCCTCGATTCGCATAATCACTCAGGAGCCATTCACTGTAGGTTCTTTCGATGTGACCATAGGCATAGGGCGGCTGGGTCTTGACGTCTTCGGCTAACAGCGGGTTTGAAATGTTATGACAGTTCGCACAGAGCTTTGATGAGGCGTGGTACTCTGATTTCTCTACCTGGTGCGGCCTGGCAACTCCTTCTGAATCACCGTACGGACCCATGACAATATTCCGCGGGTCGGCCACTATCATGGCATTGCCGTAGCCGGGGGGAATGTGTTCGATCAACTCCCGCGCGCGGTCTGATTGCGGATCCACCAACCGGTGGCACACATCACAACTGACTCCCTGCATATCCTCCCGATTCAAGGCGGATCCATCGGAGGGGGTCGAACGCCCTTCCAGCCAGCCGCGCGGTGTGTGACACCGAAAACAATACTCCCCTACGCCGGGAACATCCTGTTCGGCGATCGCCAGTGCTGCCCTGAACACGGGGTCTTTGGCAGCCTGCGCCATCATGCCCCCCTGCCAGGAAAAGAAGGGGTCGGCCTCTCCGTTCTTCGTGCCACCATGGCACATCTTACATTGCTGGATCTTGGCAAACTCAATCCCTGCCTCTTTGGGCTGCATGCCGGGTAAGAATATTTCGGCTCCTGCAAGCGCTGCACTCATTACATAGATGATTAGAATACTGTTGTTAATGATTGGTCTGGTCATCTTTCTTGTCTCCATTATGTCCGTCTACTCGACGAATTATTCATTAAAAGCCGATAAGTCCTTTTTTTGCAGCATGTTATAACAAAATAGCTTTATTACTCTTCACTCTGAACTCTTTTTAATAAAACTCAAAAAATGGGTTCGTTTGGAAAAAAGCGGATCTTGCTCATTCTTTCAGTCATCTGTGCGACGGTTTCATTTTATGCCTCATTCAAAATGGGTTCGTTTGGGTGCCCTAGAGGCACATAACTGAAATCTGCAATTGCGCTTCGCTGCTGCAGATTTAATTCACCCGGGCGAAGCCCCACAGATGCCCTCGTATTTATTTTTCATTCTCCAAAATGGGTTCGTTTGGTCAAACAGCTGTTAGCGATTAGCAATTAGCTTTTAGCCAGTAGCGAGCAGGGGTATTTATGCCACCCGCTGTACTGCTTTTTTACCTAGTTTCTCAAATGGGTTCGTTTGGAAAAAACTCATTTACGACCCTTCTTTCGTGTTTGGCCCACTCACTGGTGAACCCCTTTCCTTTGGCTTTTAAAGCTAAGGCCACCTGAAAGCGTCCTCAAACACATCTTTATTTTATTACAGGACACACTCTTTGCAATGGCTTTTTTGAAATTATACTGCAGTTTGATATCGCCAAGGGGATGATGTCGAAATCAGTGTTCGGTGAGATGCTTATGCGTGCTGAAGGTCTTCGCTAGGATTTTTAAGTAAACACTTGAAAAATATATATAAACTGATAGTCTAATGTTGATCGATATTTATTCAGGAAATCGAACATGAAGTTGCTTGACGCTATCACCATTCTTTTTTTAAGCCTTATTGTGTCGGGCTGCTCCCTGCCGCCCAAAGTCGAGTCTCATTATGACAGCAACTTCGACTTTTCCAGTTTAACATACTACCGGTGGTTTGAACTTCCCGGTGATGTTGAGGCCGAGGAACTCATGATTCAACGTCTTCGAAATGCTGTTGACCGGCAAATGGAGACTAAGGGGTTTAAGCAGAACCTGGAGTCGCCTGATTTCTTCATCTCTATGCAGGGTTTCAAAAAAACCGCAATGCTTGTGACAGGCAAGGGACCCTCGTATCAACGGGGGACGGCAGGCGGCACCCGAAAAAATCCTTCCGCCGACAGTTTGCGTGGACGCCAATATAGACAAACGGGCTACAGTCCCACTGTGTATGAAGAAGGGAAGCTGACCCTGACTCTTATCAATGCCGCCAACGACCAACCTGTTTGGGAAGGTATCGCAACGGGATTGATCCAGTCAGACACCTCTCCCGAAAGCCGAGAACAACGAACACATGATACCATTGCCAGACTCCTTGCTGATTTTCCCCCTCATCACTAGAAACCTGGCCCTGTCACCCTCCTTGACCTGAGTTCAAAAGCAATATTTGAATGGCTTTGAAGATTTTTTTTGACTCTTTGAGATCTGCTGGGTGTAACCTCGAAAAGAAAACTATTATACCGAGGCATTACTGTTTCGATAAAAGCCGGTTGACAGCGGAAAGATTTTGCTGAGCAATGGTATTTTCAGGATCGTTCAATAACGCCATTTCATAATGCTTTTTTGCGGTTATCAAATCGCCCGATAGCCACGCGATATTACCCAGGTCATTTCTAGCGCTAGAATTGCCCGGATCAATGAGCAGTATCGCTTCAAACTCGCTACGGGCCTTGTCCCAAGATTTAGCCTTTGCATAAATTCGACCCAGCCTTTCATGGGCCAGAGCCTTATCTCTTTTATTGACATGTCTTTTATTGAGGGCAGCTGTCACTACGAATCGATAGGATTCAATCGCCTCATCCCTTTTGCCAATTTCTGAATAATAGTCACCCATGTTATTATTCAGTGCAATATTGTCTGGCGTCGAAGACATGGCCATCTCCAAAAAACTTCCCTGGTCTCTCCAAGAGGATCGAGTCCACATGGAAGCAACTGTGAAAAGCATCATCACAATGACCACCCCACGTTCAATGATTTTTCTCCTCTTTGCCGGGCCGTGCGTCATAAGCCACAGCAAGATCAGCGACAAAGCAAAACTCGGGAGATACAACAATCGGCTAGCAAACGTTGCTCGGGCAGTGTGGAAAGCCACGGCTAAAGCTGGGCCCAGCGTCAAGAGATACCACCCGGCCGAACACAGAAAAAGGCGGCGACCCTCTTTTATGTACAGGACGAGGGAGACAAAGCCTATCAGAACAAGGGTTCCCAACACAATTTCCCATGTTGCAACCGAACCTCCAGCTGGTTCGGACAAATAGAACCGTTGAGGCAATGGCAACACTACCATTTTAAGATAGCCTAGAAAATACATAACCAGATTCTTGCCTCCCTCCACACTATAAACGAAATGTGGTGCTTCCACGGCACTTTTACGCAGCCAAAAAACAATTACAAGAGGGATTCCTGAAAGCGCAGCCAAGTACATTATTTTTTTACGACCGAACGCTTCCTCACGAATAAAAAGAAGGAGTATTAGCAATCCGGGTAATGTATAGGCCGTCTCTTTTGAAAGCATTGCCGCACATACCATGATCATGGATAAAGCCAGAATATAAATCCGTCTTTTGTCTTTTACATGAAATAACAACAGAATCGCGGTAAAAGTAAACAAGGCTGTCCAGACATCAATTCCACCAATCCAGCAAACCGATTCGACCTGGACCGGATGTATGGCAAAAACAGACGTTCCCAATGCCAGTGTCTTTCCCGAAGCTTTCGGCACTATGGATGCCAAAAGATAAAACACCAGTACCGTGACGATGCTATGAGCCAGCACTTGCGCCAAATGATACCCAAAGGGATTTTGCCCGGATAACTCCGCCACACCCCGTAACAGCAAAAGCCCCATCGGGCGATATAATTGTCCTTCCGGGAGATCCAGTGCTGAAAATTTCCATACCCCGTGCTGAAAATATTTTAGAATCGGCTGAGAAAGAAAGTTAGGGTTGTCAATTAAAAATATACGGTCATCACTGACAAAGCCATATCCCAAGGATATAATAAATGTCGCAATGACCAGCAAAACAGGTAACATAAGCCACCTGTTTTTTTCTGAACTGAACTTTTTTTCTTCTGTTAAGCCTGTCATTCAATTTTTCTCTATTTTCAGCTTTTTTTCGGTTTTCATCGTTCCAATCACTGAACCAAGAAAAGAAAGATAGCCTTCACCGCGCTTCTCATCTTACACCTTACTCGAACACGGCATCTTGTCACATTTAACGGGAAAACTACTTAAAACAGCCTCCATTGTCAAGAAGATAGTCGAATCCCCCCTATCGCCTCTAAAGCGTTGTTCTGTCATAGGGACATGAAGCGTTTGCGCATTGTCAATTTGGGGCTGAATTATCATCGCGGTGATACCCGCGGCAGTCCATAAACCAATTTTTGCTTCATGAGAATTCATCTCTACAGGCTGATATTCCTGTCATCTGCAAAACGACTCAATCAGGATTAACTCTTTACAAATCTCATATCTTTCTTGGCATATTCAATTTTTTAAGCTACAATAAGCATGAATTTCAAAATTGATTATATTTATAAAAGACAGTAAAGATTATCCATTGAAATCCGATAGAATACACGAACTAGTGCATCACTACAGACAGCAAGATACTGTCTATGTCACACGTCCCACCATGCCTGATCTACAAAAGTACACTAGGTATCTAGAGCGGATATGGGAAACGCAATGGCTCACCAACGGTGGAGAATTCCATGAACAGTTTGAAGAAAGGCTTCGACTTTATCTCGGTGTTGAACATCTTAACTTACTTGTCAATGGAACCATTGCACTTCTCGTCGCCTTACAGGCACTGCGAATCAATGGCGGCGAAGTGATCACAACGCCCTTTACTTTTCCGGCCACACCGCATGTACTTTACTGGAACAACATCCGTCCGGTGTTTTGTGATATCGAAAAAGATACTATGACTATTGACCCCGTTCAGATTGAAAAGCATATTACTCCTGACACCAAAGCTATCTTAGCTGTTCACGTTTATGGGAATCCATGTGATGTCGAAGCCATCGACTCGATTGCCCAAAAACACGGCCTGTATGTCATCTATGATGCCGCTCATGCATTTGGTGTTAAGGTTCATGGCCGATCACTACTTGAGTATGGAGATATCTCAGCTCTTAGCTTTCACGCAACTAAATTATTTTCTTCGATTGAAGGCGGGGCGCTTGTCAGTCATTCCCATAAGCAGAAAGAACGCATCCGATTCTTACGAAATTTTGGAATTGCCAATGAGGAACACGTCATCGGCCCGGGCATCAATGGTAAGATGAATGAGTTCCAAGCATGCTTTGGCCTGCTTCATCTTGATGTTGTCGACAAAGAAATTGAAAAGCGCCATCAACTTACAGATCTCTACCGGAAAAAGCTAGCCAATCTTGACGGGATACGCTGTTTGAAAGACATTTTACATGTTAAACACAACTATGCTTATCTTCCTATTCTCATCGATCAAGATGCTTATGGAATTGGAAGAGACCGGGTATACGCGATCTTGAAAGAATGCAATATTATGACACGAAAATATTTTCATCCTCTATGCAGCAACTATCCCTGTTATGCGGCTCTGCCTTCTTCGATCCATTCAAATTTACCCGTCGCACATCGGATTTCAAACGAGGTGTTATGTCTGCCTTTGTATGGTGAGCTTGCCCCGAGCACTGTTGAGGATGTTTGCAAAATAATTCAAGAAATCCCTAATACCTTGTAAGAATTGCAAGTCGGTTATAAATGGAATGTATTTTTTAAGAATTGCCGGTTAGAAGTTTTATCATTCAAATGGAGACTCTCGATGTCGGACATTGAATTCAGTGTAATCATAACATGTTATTACGAAGAAAATAGTATCGAACAATTTTACAGACGCCTCAGTGACACTTTGAAATCTATCGATCGATCCTATGAAATCATTTTTATCAATGACGGCAGCACCGACAAAACTTTTGAAAAGCTCAAGATGATCTTTGATCATGACAACTCTGTAAGCACCGTCGTCAACTTATTTAAAAACGCCGGACAGCCCGCCGCTGTTACGGCAGGCATCAGCTATGCCAGGGGTAATAAGATCGTCCTTATGGACAGCGACCTTCAACTCGATCCTGAAGATCTGCCCCTGCTGATAAAAGCATACGATCAAGGTTATGACATTGTCAGCGGATATCGTAAAAACAGAAAAGATTCGATCTTCAGGATCCTCCCCTCAAGGATTGCAAATATCATCATGCGAAAAGTCTCGGAAAGCAACCTGACAGATTTTGGATGTACCTTCAAGATTATTGATGCAAGACTCATTCAGAGCTTTGACCTTGGCCCCTACAAGATTCTCCATCTCCCGAAGGTCATTTCGAAAGCACAGCGATGCTTTGAAATCGCTGTCAATCACCATCCTCGCAAGTACGGCAAGTCCGGTTTTACATTCAAAAAACTTTTTGCCTACAATATGGATAATATGGTTAGTTTGTCACAACGCCCTTTCCAAATACTGGGTGTGTTATGCTTTGTTTTTGCAGTCTTATTTTTGGTTAGACTTATCTTAGGCCCTTTTTTTGATTTTTCTATCTTACCGGAGGTTACCCCGGGATTACTTTTGAATGTTATTGTCATATGTTCATTTATTCTTATTTCAATACTGTGTTTAATCGGCGAATATGTGATCCGTAACTTTATTGCTTTACAAAAATATCCTGCTTATATCATTAAAGATATCTTTCAAAAATAGGGTGGGCTGACAATTTTACTATTGCCGAAGGCCCCCAAGTCAATAAGGCTTTTTGAAATGAAAAAAAAAGAAAACTTTACAGTCAAAGAGAAAGCCTATCTCAAGAGGGTAAGTTCCACTTACACAATGGCTGGGTCGGAATATTCGCGAATCAAGCGGGAGTTCGCTATTCGCAGTTATCGTCCTTTCATACAGTCTGATGCATCTGGCGCCCCCAAAGGGTCGATTCTGCAACTGGGATGTGCGGACGGCTTGGAGACACAGTTGCTCTTGGGTTTAGGAGCAAGTATAGACGTCATTGATGGTTCCGATATTTTTATCACTGAATGTAAAAAAAACTATCATGAAAAAGTCCGGTATATCCATACACTTTTTGAGGAATACACACTCTCCGATAGTCAAAAGAAATATGATTATGTTTTTGCCTCCTGGGTACTCGAACATGTCTTTGACGTCCAAACCATATTAACCATGATCAAACGGGTCCTCAATCCTTTCGGGATGGTTTTTGTAACCGTTCCAAATGCCAAAGCCGCCTCTCGTCAACTGGCTCTGCATATGAATCTCATTCCTCATTTAAAAGATTTGACAGAAAACGACAAAAATCATGGCCACCGAAGGGTGTACGACCGGTTTTCTATCAACACAGACCTAGAGAATGGCGGATTTGAAATTGTTGCTCAAGGCGGCATTATTTTTAAATTACTTGCGGATTTCCAATTGGATCAATTACTCACGGATGGCTTTTTGACCCGCGAACACATGGAAGGCTTATATCAATTAGGGCTGGAATACCCGGACCTTTGTGACTCTCTCTACACCGTTTGCCGCATCAAACAGTCCCGGCATTCACCTCATGGAACGGACACACTCCTCAAATGAAGAATTCCCTTACCCGATAATAAAAACACTGCTTGTCGTTTGCTGTACACCCTATTTTAATGATGCTGAATACGTAAGGAAACAGAATAATGAAGATTGGTATCATGCAGCCTTACCTGTTCCCCTATATTGGGTATTACCAATTAATCAATGCTGTAGATCTTTTTGTTATCTATGACAATATTCAGTTTACAAAGAAAGGGTGGTTAAATCGCAACCGAATTTTATCGAGTGGCCGCGACAAGCTCTTTACTTTACCTTTAAAAAAAGATTCGGACTTTTTGAATGTCTGTGAACGCAGCATTGCAAATTCATATCCAAAAGACCGGGACAGACTCATTCATCAAATTCACAACGCCTATCATCAATCACCGATGTATGACAGGGTTTTTCCTGTCATTGAAAGCTGCTTTTTTTGCAAAGATGTTAATTTATTCCGCTTCCTACTGAACTCGATTGTTACAGTCACTGACTACCTTCAAATCAACACAGAGATCCTTATTTCTTCAGAAATAGACATTGACCATTCATTAAAAGGCCAAGACAAAGTTTTGTCGATTTGCAAGAAACTTGGGGGCACTTTTTATTTAAATCCGATCGGCGGCATTGAACTTTACAACAAGACTGTTTTCAAACAATCCGGTATTGAACTTGCTTTCTTGGAAACCCTAGATATTATTTACCCCCAGTTGGGAAATGCTTTTGTCCCTAATTTGTCGATCATTGATGTTATGATGTTTAACTCTGTTGATAAAATCAATGACTATTTAAAGATGTTCCAACTGGCATAGTTTTTTCAATAATCTTTAATTTATCTGTTCAACATGAATTCATTAAATCTCAATCAAACTCTTGACCATGACCGAGTCGACAGACTCTTAAAGAAATTAGATCTCGCCTACACTCCCCCCCTCAGCACTCTTTTAGACATCAGAGATTATGCTGCAAAACTTGTTGAGCATGCGACCATTTTAATCGCCGACCTTGATGGAAGTGACATTGGAATTGCTGCTATGTATGCCAACGACGTGACAGCTAAACGCGCATTCTTAACAACGATCGGCGTGCTGCCAGATTTTCGTGGCTTCGGTATTGGTTCAAGAATGCTTGAGGCTCTAATTGAAATCGCTCAAGAACAGGGAATGAAGACCATTCTATTAGAGGTCCACCCCAGCAATACTGCAGCCATGCGTCTCTATCATAAATATAGCTTCGTAAAAACAGGTCATGAAGAAAAACACTCTTACGAAAACTCTCTGTTCATGATGAAACAATTATAGATAAGGCCCATGTTTGAGAAAATGCCATTGCTACATTCTCAAAAGTATTCATACTTCATTTAACAGGATATCCCCTCATAGCAGAAAGATCTATTTATCTGCTGACAGGCTCAGTTTTTCAATCAATTGTGAGACGCCTTTCGGCATGCCCCCTAAACCTGACATGTGGTCTTTCAGGAATGAATTCTCCACGATTGCTTTCATACCCTTGACAATGCAGGATTTTTTCAGCGGATTGCCTTTCATCGCGGCCCACTGCGGCACCTTTTTCATGTAGTAATTCTTATAACAGTTGAGCACTTCTTTCATCAGTTCATCACGCGTCATCGCGATCGGTTTCACGATCGGCTCAACCAGGTTGTACTTTGAGTAATCGGTCACCTCGATATAGGGCTTAAGGTCTTCGTACATGTCCGCATAGGGCCACGGTGCCAACAGCAAAAAGTGCATAAAGTCCGCATTGTATTCGTAGGCCAGCTTGAGCGTTTCTTTAATTGTCTCTTTTGTTTCGCCGGGGGTGCCCAAAATCAGCGAGCTTTCAACGATCATACCGGCATCTCTTACAAGCCTCAGAGCCTCTTTGGAATCTTCAAAGGCAGTTTCTTTTTT
>CALKKA010000106.1 GCA_937995495.1 uncultured Phycisphaerae bacterium | reverse complement strand
CATCTTCGACCGCATGCTCAAAGAACTGTCCGAGAAAAAAGGCGACGATCGACTCTTTTGTATGCTGGATGCGATTGAGAAGGCGTTTCGCTCCCGCATGGAGACCAAGGGCAAACCCATCTATCCGAATGTGGATTTTGTCTCCGGTGCGGTCTATACCATGCTCGGGATTCCGAAGTACCTGTTCATCCCTATCTTCGCCATCGCGCGAAGTGCCGGCTGGCTGGCCCACATCCTTGAGCAGCGTAAAGACAACCGTATCTACAGGCCCAAAGGCCTCTATGCCGGCCCCGAACCGAGACCTTACGTTCCGATCGACCAGAGGCAGGTTTAAAGAGGCCAAAGTCATCAAGGTTCCGGTGTTTTATAAAAGGTGATATTTCGATTATTTAGAGGGAATTATTTATTTGGGGTTGAATACTGGACTCCAGTGTGTCATAATCCCCCGAAGAAGTTTCCTTTGATGACGAGATGTTATCCTGTGAGAGATAAAGGTTATGGATTTACCTGTCATTGAGACGCCCGTCTTTCCCCGCTGGGTGTGGATGGAAGAGATCACGTATTCACACATTCCTATTGCGACGCTGGTTACAGCGTTTATGCTGTTGGCCCCTTTGTTCGAATATATCGGCTACCGGTGGGGAAAGCCGAGATGGGATCGGTTGTCCAAGAGTTTGATCTGGTTCGCAATGATTCTATTCTCGCCCGGAGCGGCGTTAGGAACGGGGATCCCGATGTTCATCATTGGAACATACCCGGAGTTCTGGTCCCGTTGGGCCAACCTTTTCTTCTGGCCGTTGATCGCTCAGTTCATGTTCTTCCTTGCGGAAGTATTCTTTCTGTTCTTCCTGTACTATCTGACCTGGGATCGGTGGATGCATCGCAAGAAGCTCCATATTACCATGGGTGTGTGTGCAGCATTCTTTGGATACCTCGTTCAGATTGTCTGGGATTCGCTGGGGGCATACATGCTGACACCCGGTGGGGTCCCGCTGCCCGGGGTGGATGAGCCGGTGGGGTGGTCGCTGGCAGCGATGCTGAACCCGAGTTTTCCATTTTTACTGATACACCGGACATTTGGTAATTTCAGTTATGCCATGATGCTGACCGGCGGCGTGATGTCGCTTCGGTTTATGGGGCAACGGCGCAAGGATCCGCTTAGCGAAAATACGGCGTATTTCAAATGGGCGACGAAGACATGCTTTACGATCGGCTTCATGTGCTTCTTTGCGATGCCGGTGATCGGGTGGTTTTATGCACGCGTGCTTCAGGAGCATGCACCGATCGGCTTTTTGGCGATGATGGGTGGCCATGTGACGGACTACCTGACTATTAAAATGATGTTGATAAGCGTCTTTCTGGTCATTGGCGGAACGTATGTTGTCAAACAGAATAACAGCAAAGCATTGACAGCCGCCATTACATTAGGCCTGCTGATATTGCTGGTGGTGATTTTACGTCATCCGCCGTTGGACTACTTTGGCGGATGGTGGCGGCCGGTTTCGGCGGGGATTGTGATCTTGTTTATCGCATGGCTGTGGCTGAACAAAGGCAGGGGGGACCCGAACCGCACGGCGTGGCAATATGCGATATTTATCGCCGGATTGGCGGCGTTCTTTACATTTTGCCTGGGCGGCTTTATCCGTGAACGCATGAAAACGCCGGATACGGTTTACGGCGAGATCGTTAAGCCGGAATGGACCGATGTTGAAGCGGACCGGTATCTTGTTTATGAAAAATGGATTCACCCGCTTTATAAAACGCCGACGGAGCTTGACAGGAATCGTCCGGACAGTTGGCGGGTTGCGGTTCAGCAGGCTCGGCAGGATGAAACCGTTACCCTGACGGATACCGAAGCAGAAACAATCATCAACTATCTGGAGGCGAACCATTGATTTTCCTTGCAGCCGCACAGAATCCGTTTCTTCAGTTCCCCGGCGGAGCGAAGTTTGCGATTGGCTTTTTGGCGCTGTTTCATACCTCAGTCGGGTCGTTGGCGATTGGCTTTGCGTTTGTCGTGACGATACTGCAGCTCGTGGGCTATGTTCGCAGGGATAACCAGTTTGACCGGATGGCCAAGCGGATTCAGCTTTGGCATGTGTGTATTTATAATATCGGGACGATTAATGCGATCGGGCTGGTGTTTGCATTAAGCGGGCTGTATCCGCAGTTCTGGTCACAGATTTTTGTACAGTTTTTCTGGACGCTGATTATTGAAGAAGCGCTCTTTTTCATGTTGGCGTTGACACTGACGTTTCATTACTTTTTCTGGGATGATTTGTGGGGGCATAAGAAGCTGCATATTTTCTTGGGTGCACTGCTGACGCCGATGTTCTTTTTACAGTTTGCGATTATTAACGGCATGAGTGCGTATATGCTGACGCCCGGTTTTTCCGAAGGCCAGGTCAGCCAATGGTCCGGTACCGCCGGCATTCTGGGTTGGGATAAGCTGGCATTTTACAATCCAACATTTTTGATGCTGACCCTGCACCGGGCAGCGGCGAATTTTGCCTATGCGGGATTCATCGTGGCGGCGGTCTGTGGCTTTGAGATATACCGAGCCAAACACGAAAAAGTTCTCTCCTGGAATGAACGGGGCGGGCGTTTATCGTTCAAGATTGCGATCATCAGCTTCCTGTCGCTTCCGATCGTCGGCTTCTTTTATGCCTGGGTGCTGAAATATCATGGCAAAGAAGCCTATGAAAATCTGATGATCGGCCGGGGGGATGTGGTCGCAGGAGGGATTGACTGGTGGTGGGTCAAGCATCTGATCGTTGCGACGATGATCGGGATGGGGCTGATGTTCTGTTATCGGGCGGCGAAGTATAGACGGGAATTCAGGGTGCCGATGACGGCGGTTTACGCTTTATCGTTTGTTTATCTGATGTTTTATGTGGGGATGGGGGCTCAGATGACGTGGAAGTTTTTCTGGGTCTCACTGGCAGCGGCCGTGTTTGGCGGTATGTTATGTATTCATTTGCTGAATTTTCACGAAGGTTCCGGTCGAGCTGTTTTTCTCCTGATGGGAATTCTGTCGTTTTTTACGGTGATACTGGGCGGGTATGCGCGTGAAGCATCGCGGCCGCGGTTTGTGAGCCCGTCGGGAGAACGCCTTAAAGGATTCAACCGGATCGCGGACTATGATAATATTTATCGTTCGGAGGAACGCGCCGGGAATGTGTCGATGGCGATGCTGCGCGGCGATCCGGATTATATCGAGGAAGTCAGAGGACGACCTCAGCAGCTCACGATACAACCGGAAACACCGGAAGACTTGATTTCGAGCCGCTGTATTTCCTGTCATACCCTTCAGCGGGCGTTTCGGCCGCAGGGATCGGAGGAAAAGTGGGACCGTGTGGTTGGGCGGATGCATGCGTATGGGACACGGTTAACGCCCCAAGAGAAGAAGATCGTTGTGCAGCATATATGGGAAAAAGAACAAGTTGAGAAGGCAATTCCCGCCGACCCAGGAGGGATGCAATAAATGGATGAGAAAACTAAAAAACAAGTTACCAAAGATAAAAGGAAAATTGCCGCCGCGGTTGAGCATGAACTGGATGTGTATCCGCTGCGGGAAGCAAGCGAGGATCCAAACTGGGCGATCCGGACGGTCTGGGTGTGGGTTGGGATTGCGGTTTTTCTGCTGCTGTTTTTCGTCGTGATGACCATACTGGGTATTTTTTATGATTAAGTCAGCTTTTATTACATTTCTGGGGCTGTTTCTTGTACTGGTTACGACGTCGATGGTCTATTTTCAGTTGCCGGAGTTGCGCTATGATTTTGGTCCCAAAGAGCCGGTGATGATCGACTCGCCCGAGCAGTTGGCCGACGCGTTAACGGGGCGGCAGATATTTGCATCGGTGAAGGGAACGATTAATTTTGACAGGGCGGCGACGTTTTCAAAACATGGTGTGCGGTATACGTATTTTATGCTGAATGAGTATGATACGGCGCTGGTCGTTCGAACGTATGAGACGATCAATGAAGACTGGGCCGGGCTCGATCGTCATCTGGGCCGGTTTCGCAAGTATCGCAGGATGCCGTTCTCTCGGAGTGTGCGGGCGGGGTTTCATAAAAACTTCGATATAACGATTCCCGACAGCGCCTTTTTCCTGGGTCGGGACGATGTCCCCAAACCCAGCGGCTGGTCGGTAGGAGCGACCATTTTCGCCGTCGTCCTGTGGTGCATTCTGGTCTATTTTTTCTTTGTTCGCAGGCTGTACATAGCTATTTCCAAAAGAAACCAGAAGAAAGAT
>CALKKA010000105.1 GCA_937995495.1 uncultured Phycisphaerae bacterium | reverse complement strand
AGAAGCGAGTGCTTATCCGGCCATTGACACTGTATTTCTTGTATGAATGGCGGAAAAAGGAATGGTTTTTTCAGTCGATCAAATCAGGAGAATCACAGGTTGCATTTGAACAAAATGAGGGGGGGGGTCCAAAGTGGCAGGGGTCGAATGATTGGATGCGCAAACAGACGCGATGACAGTTGTAACCGGTGCCAAAAAAACGGAATTCGGCTTCTTCAGTAGGCGGGTAATCTTTACAGGGGTCGTAGAAATCGGAATGTCTATGCACGGACCACAATGTTCACCTTTTTCATAAGCGACCCAGCGTGAAAGTTGTTGTGGCTCTGCGTGCTGAGCATGCGTAGGGGGAGTACAGCATTCATGAAAAGCGGATTCGATCTCAACATGACCACTCGTTCCCAGGCATAACACGGCCCCTTGTACCGAATTGAATGCCATCAAAAGGCTAACAAATATGGCAACAAATTTGAACCGTTGAATTCTGTCCGCTCTTGCTATCATCGTATCTATCATAACGTTTTTGGCTTTAGAATGCAAGATTGCAGCCCCATTTTTCTGAAACTTTCTGACCCTCTCTCTGATTTGTCCAATAGTCGCTATCTGATTCTTTGAAAAGGGGTTATGACTAAAAATGGGTCAGTAGACGTGAAGGTATGCAATGACGGGGAAGTGGTCTGAGGGATATCGCCCGCCAAACTCCCTTGCATCAATCGCAACCTCGATAATCTTTACGCTTTCGTCGATGAAAATGTGGTCCAGGCAGGGTCCTGCTGGATCGGCGCCAAACGCGTGAAAGGTCGTGATTCCGGGTTGGTCGGGGTGCAGATGCTGCCAGACATCGAGATAGGGGGCCCTGGCACCATTTTCTCTAAAAGACGCTATCGCCGGATTATCGGTATCCATATTGAAATCGCCCATGATGATCACCGGGTCCGAATGTTCTCGTTTGGCGATCTCCTTTGCAAGCAGATTCATGCTGTGCAGGCGAGAGTTCTGAGATTGATGGTCCAGATGCAGGTTGTACACATAAAAACTTTCACTCGTATTTTTCTCGGTCAGCCGGACCCAGGTGCAGATGCGAGGGTATTCGTTTCCCCAGTGTTTTGAACCGGCCTTCCAGGGAGTGTTTGAAAACCAAAAGGTGCCCGAGTCGGCCAAACTATAACGGTCGCTGCGATATAGAATGGGGCAGGCCTCGCCGGTACGACCGCCATCATCCCGGCTGGCTGAGACGCTTTTATACCCCGGCAGGGCTTGTTTAATTTCTTTAAGCTGGAATTCCAGTGATTCCTGCAAACCGACCACATCGACGGCATGATCGGCAAGCAGATCAAAGACCAGTTCTCTCCGGTAAGCCCAGTTATTTTCACCGTCATCAGCCAGCCCATACCGGATGTTGAATGTCATGAAACCAGCACGACCAGGCGAAGTTTCAGGAAACAATACCGGACGTGGAGTGATCTTCGCCTGCTGAGAGCATGAAGTCAATACCAACAGGCAAAGTAGAAGTAATTCGATTAACGGCTTAATCGACTTCAATAAAAATCTCCTGTATCTGTTTCTTACGCTTGGGGGACACCAGACTATTTTCGACCTTTTATAATAATTCTCATAACAAATTTATCCTTCAAGGAAACCCGAAAAAACGGGTTTGAGGATTTTCTTGAAAAACTTCATTCCATCCCTATAATGTGCCGTTCGGAATCATTGTATTGAGCGGTAATTTGCCAACATATTATAGTGGCCGAGTGGCGGAATGGCAGACGCTGGGGATTTAAAATCCCCTGTCCGTAATGGACGTGTGGGTTCGACTCCCACCTCGGCTACCATCTTCTCAGAGACGTGCTCTCCCAAAACAGTTCCTCTTCCGACTACGACACTCGATCTCCCTTTGTTACAGGGTTATTTCGAAGATATTTCTTGAAATGATCCCTTCGCCATCGGGTGAAATCATCATCGTATAGCTTGCTGACAAGGGTTTTAAAGCCTCCAGCCAGAGCCTCCTGGGTCATATTTAAAGGGTTGAAGTTAAGATCGAATAGCGTGCATTTTGTCCAGGCCTCAGGGTCCAGCAACCTGTTTTGGTCCTTTAAACGCTCATACAAAGGGGTTCCTGGAAATGGGGTAAGGATCGTCACCTGTACCTCATACAGTTTGGCCTCTTTGACGAACTCAAAGACCTGTTCGAAAATGGTTTCATCATGACCGTCCAACCCGATCACGAAACAACCGTTTACAGTCACACCATGTGACTGTATTTTCTGGATCGCTTCTTTGTATTTCGTAAAGTGATTGTATTTCCAGTCATTGCGAAGATCGACCCCCTGCAGCGCCGGCTGATTTGGGCTTTCAAAACCGATCAGAACCTGTGCACACCCACTTTCCCTCATCAGTTCCAGAAGTTTCTCATCCTCAGACACCGAAAGATCCGTTTCGGTAAACCATTTTATTTTTCTTTCTTTCAGCTGTGTTAACAGTTCTTTCCAATACTCCTTATTGACAAATGTGTTATCGTCTGCAAATTCAATAAAAGGGTTCTTCCATATATCAATGATCTTGTCAATTTCGGCGAGAACTTGGTGCATGGGTTTTTGTTTATATTCATCGACCAGAAGAATGGAGCTTGCACAGAATTCACAGCGATGCGGGCATCCCCGGCTTGTCTGGACTGTCAGCCGGTTATATTTTGAAATGTCCAGTAATTCAAATGCAGGGATGGGGGCATTGTTTAGAGAATACTTTCCCTTGAGAGAGCCATAGATGCGCTTCAGTTTTCCATTCTCACAATCATTCAATACATCCAGCCAGACACATTCGCCTTCTCCGATCACGACGGCATCACAGTGATCAATCGCTTCATGGGGCAAGACTGACACATGGGGGCCTCCGATAACGACCGGTATTCCCATACTCTTGTATTGCTCTGCAAGGTCATAGGCCTCATCGATCTGTGCGCTGTAACTGGATATCGCGATAAGATCAAAATCTGCAGGTAAAGGATCAACGGCCGTGAGATCTGGAACTTCAATATATGACAATTCATGATGCCTGGGGGTCATGCCCGCCAATGTAAGAAGCCCGAGACTTGGAAGGGAAGCGATTGTTTTACTGCGTTCGACAAAACCCGGAAGTGTCAGGCCGAGTTCCAATAGTTCCGTATCACAGACCCTGATACCGCTCATTGCCATCAATGCGATTTTCATTTTTGTTCTCCCTGTAAAATGTTAAGCCGCAAAGACCCCAAATTTAGCCTAGATCGTGAAGGGTCCAGAAAAATCCTCAAAGAATGCATAATCATTGGCCGGATTAGCTTTATTTATAGAAGCTGGGATGCCAGTCATCCGTTTTGATTGTTTAAAATTCATGGCCTGGGAAGCCCGATCTAATTTACGATAAAAAATCTTCACTTCGATTCGCGCCAGCCCCATTGTAGCTTTTTCCACCGGAACTTCACCCGAAATAACCCTTTTGGCCAACTCGTTTCTGTTTTCGTGATTTATGACAGTTTCCATTTCTTTTCCTCTTCTGGCAAGGCTTCTTGTCTTTTTCAGATAGAACCAAAAGGATAATGAGCAAGGGGCATGCCGGGATAAGCCGAGAGGCGTAAACACCTTTTATTAAAAGAGTTATATTTTTGTGGAATTAGTAAGCAATTGAAATAGTCCAAATTAAGACATTTAATGCTATCGCACTGTACATTATATGAACAATTAAACGACTGCGGTATTTGTTTCTCATATTTCCATACCGGCATTTTTTTTATATTTTTATACGATTATTTCGATTTTCCCTGTAAGAAATTAGATAGATAGACCGTCTTTACGTATGACGGTAGTTGGTGTCTTAACAGTTGAGGCATTCTTGGGAAGTTGGAATATTACAATTGAAGAATACGGCTCACGGGTCTGGAATATCGTTTACAGAATTGTGGGTAATGACGCGGACGCATCCGATTGTTTCCAGGAGGTTTTCTTAACGGCGGTTAAGTCCTCCCGAAAGCGGAAGATCCGGAACATGAGCGCTTTCCTAAGCTTGTTGGCGACGCAAAGGGCCATCGACTGGATTCGTAAACGAAAGCGGAATCTTCAGATCAACACAGTATCCATGGACTGTGAGATCCTGGAAGGTTCTGCGCAAACACCGCCGCAAAAGATGCAGTCGGTGGAAATGGCAGAGGAACTTCGAATCGCCTTATCGAAAATCCCCCCCCTTGAGGCACAGGTGTTTTGTCTCCGGGCTTTAAATGAACTCAGCTACCGTCAAATCGCTGAAGAAATGAATGTCCATGAGAATTATGTGGGCGTTTTAATCAATCGTGCACGAAGTAAACTTCAGACTATTTTGAAATCAGTTACCGTCGATTACGGACGGGAGGTTGCCCATGAATGAAAGAGATAACATTTTAGACCAAGCCGTCAAGGCATTTTCAGAAAGCAGCGTCCCTGCAGGTCCATCCGATGGTCTGATCCGCCAAACTCTGGATCGGATCGAAAAACAACAGACAACCATTCCATTGATGGAAAGGATTATAAAAATGAAACCGATTGGAAAATTTGCTGCTGCGGCAATCGTGATCGTAGGGGTTTCGGCATTGTTTCTGTTTAACTCCGGCCCTGGCAGTGTCGCTTTGGCCGATGTACTCGATAACATTATGCAGATTACAACTTTTTCTTATAAGACAAAGGCAATCATGCCTCCAATAGCCGGCGCTCCGGATTCGATGCCGGCTGGACTCGAATCGGAGATCTTATTCTCTTTTGATCAGGGCATGGTGAGTGAGACCTATGTCCTTGATGAGCAAGGCAACAGAGAAAAACTTGTCAGCCAAACCTATGCTGTCCTATCTGAAAAATCGCTGATCAACATTATCCCAGAGAAAAAAAAGTATCTCCGGGTCAATATCACTGAAGATCGATGGGAAGAGCGCGGAAAGGAATTGGCGAACCCCAGGATACTTCTTCAGGAATTCTTGAAAAATCCTTATATCGAACTTGGTGAAGATACTATTGATGGATTGAATGTTGTGGGTTTTGAGTCGACTCAAATAGAC
>CALKKA010000104.1 GCA_937995495.1 uncultured Phycisphaerae bacterium | reverse complement strand
GCAACTGACATTTCCCATTGACACAGTTAAGAACGATTGAATCGATAAAGCACCGACGATTTTACAGCTGATCCATTTACAAGGTCAAGCGTTTTCTGACTTAAACACCTGGCCTATGAGTTTAAAGTGCCGGGTTTGCATACTAAATATAGGACACCAGAGGTCTGCTTAACTGTTTAGTGGACGACGACTCTTCGAAAAACGCAACCATTTTTAATATCCATAGATTTTAGTAATTTTGAGCTGAAATCGAGTTCAATACGGGCTTTTTCTGGAACAGAGACATCTTTAATTGTCACTTTTTTCTTGATTTTATCATACACGTGTTTATAATATTAATGATTAGAATCCCGCTGGATCAAAAGGAGAAGCGCATGCTCGCCGATAAGGGACATTCTGGAGAAACTGACACCCACAGGGGAAAACACCACAGACATCAATTTTTACCGAACCTGATTCCCATTTCAGCAGTAATAGTACAGAATAATCAATAAACGTAATAAGACTTTTTGTGTTGGTATCGCTTTGTTGCGAAAGTTGGTTTTTTAAACAAGAGGGGAGTATTCGTTGTACTCCTTAATTTTCATTCAGGGATGATCGTTTAAACACAGGGAGGGATAGAAAACTTTTTTTAAGCGAGGTGTAAAATGAAAAGCAAACGAATGGTTACAGTCATGAGTGTGTTACTAGTGGGCTTGATTTTGGTGGCCGGTCCTGCCTGGGCACGCAAACCCGATCATGCCAAAGGCGGCGGAAAGCCCGATCATGCCAAAGGCGGCGGCAAACCCGGTCCAAGCATTGTCGATGTCGCGATCGAATTGAATTCATCAGGAGATTTTGAAGGCGTTTTCGATACGCTCATCGCGGCGGTCCTGGCAGCCGATCCGATTGTACTGGAAACCCTTGACGGCAGAGGACAGTTTACGGTTTTTGCCCCGACCGATGATGCATTTGCGGATATCGGTCAAGATCCGAACACGATCGGCGATCTTGATCAGGAGACGCTGACGGATATCCTGCTGTATCATGTCGCACGCGGACGCCAGTCTTCAAAGCCGGTGCTGAACAAGAAACGGATCCGCATGCTCAAAGGCGGATTCCTGAAACAAAACGATGGTACGCTGACCGACAACCTTGGACGCGGAGCCGATATTATTGTAATCGATGTCAAAGCCGCCAATGGGATTATCCACGCAATCAACAGGGTGGTCCTGCCGTATGCACCTTAATGTAAAACAATGAATTTGGGAGCCAAATGATGACTGAGAAAAAATTGGAGCACAACACCGACTGCGCAAGTCAGGCACATGATAAGCATCTCTGTTTTCTGATGTACGAGGGGTATCATTTTGATCACCCCGGCGAGTATAAGAAGATCGTCCAAGATGCTCAATTCAGGTGTCAGAACTGCGGCCGAACAGCTCATCAAAGCGATCAGGTGTGCAAGCCGATTGCGTTATGACGTGACAGTTCCTCGATCTTTGGCTCTGCCTTAAACAGATAGACATAGCGGTGTTTCCGTGCGGATATATCAGAAACGCATGATAGTGACGGGGCGACCGGTTGTGTTGGCCGTCGTCCTGTCACCCTTCTTGGTCTCCGAGCCGTTTTGATCGGATAGATAATTGATGTACGTTTAATACGGCAACGCCAATCGGTATACGATGATCAAAGGCCTGCTCTTTTCATGGAACGGAGAATGTATGATGTCTAAAATATATCCAAGCCTGTTTTTATATTGGGTCCTCTGGGTGTTCTGTATGGGGTTGCTGGGTTGCGGCGCCGGTGTGCAGTCGGATCACGACCCGGCCCCACCGCAGGGGTCGGATTTAAAAAGTCCATTTTACTCCTTTAAGCCAAAGGATATTGACGGGTGGCCCCTTGCATTGTCCCGGTATGAGGGCAAGGTTGTGCTCGTGGTGAATGTCGCCAGTGAGTGCCGTTATACCTACCAGTATGCAGACCTGCAGCGGCTTTATATGAAATACAGGGATCGGGGATTCGTTGTGCTGGGCTTCCCGGCCAATAACTTCGGCAAGCAGGAACCGGGAACCAATGCCCAGATTAAGGAGTTTGTTAACAGCCAGTACAGCATACTATTTCCCTTGTTTTCAAAGATCTCCGTCGACGGTGAGAATGCGCATCCGCTGTATCAATGCCTGACTAATCCGGAAGTCAGCGGTGAGTATGGCGGGCCTGTGACATGGAACTTCACCAAATTCCTGATCGATAAAGAGGGAACGACGATCGCGCGTTTCCCCCCCGCGATGGATGCCCTGGATCCTCAGATCACCCAGGCCGTGGAGGCGGCCCTGCACTAATTCATCCAACGGATCGTAAAGATAGGGATATGGACCTAGGGTGGAGAAATGGGTGAAATAGCAGCGGTATGGATTCACGCGTCAAAACTCCAGAAACCACTATACATTAACTGAATGTGCTTCAAATGCTCATCGAAAACACAAGTTCATGTCTCAACGGCTTTAATAGCCTTTTGCACTGTAAAGTTTTGATGAAAACCTTTTAATCCGGTTTGAATTTATCTGATATTTAGAATTTTGAGCGTAGATTAATGCCAATAAATGGTGTCGGATCATAATCTTCTTCGATGATCTTATGCCCCTTATCATCTTCAAGCTTCAATTGTCCTCCCAATAAAACACCTCCGGTCAGGGTCAAAGACGTCTGGCGATTGAAGTAATAGGTGGCACCGGCGACCAGCGGAAACGCGCGGTCCTCACCGACACCGTCAGGGGCAACGCCTTTGTCGTCCAAACGAAAACGGAGTTTTTCGTAACGGCCGCCAAAA
>CALKKA010000103.1 GCA_937995495.1 uncultured Phycisphaerae bacterium | reverse complement strand
GCGGGGGATATTGAAGTCCAGCAGTCGAATGATGACATTCCGGTTCCGGCAGTTCCTGAACCTGCGACACTGGCGCTTTTGGGATTTGGAACTGTTTTATCTCTAAGGCGCAAAAAGTAGGATTTCGGGACGATGTTTTCTTCGGGGGTTAATCTTATGAAAAACCATATGTGTAAGAATGGCGTGTACAATCTGTTCAGTCTGATCTTTATGTTGTCCATCTCAATGGCAGCATTGGCATCAGACGATGGGTATGCCCTTTTGATCCAGTCCAGTCCGCCAGATGCTGGTTCAGTGACACCTGGCTTAGGCGTTCTTAGGGCAGGGATCGGAGAGACGGTTGCTCTGTCCGCAGTGCCGAAAAAAGGGTATCGTTTTCTCTACTGGCTGGGCGATGTCTCATTAACCAGCGGCCCGGACACCGAAGTATCCATTGATGCACCCAAACTTGTGGTCGCGGTCTTTTCCAGAGAAGATTTTGATGAAGAATTACCAGAGGCTGGCATTGTGGATGGGCAATTTAGCCCTGGAGGTGGCAGACGAGGTTTCAATCCAATTCAATCTCCAGGTCTTGTTAATCCGAGTTTTGATTTCGATGATCCTCGCGGCTTTACGTTTCCTGATTCCCCTGGGTCTCCTGTATCTCCTGAGATCCCTGAGATTCCTGAGATCCCTGAAATCCCTGATGACATTCCGGTGCCTGGTGATAATGACGACATCCCGGTTCCCGGTGATAACGAAGTACCCGAGCCTGCAACCATTCTATTACTGGGGATCGGTTCAAGTGTGCTCTTGAAAAGAAGGAATAGACACAACATGAATTAGTCACCTCCTTAAAAAATCTCCGGACGCCAGCACTGATAGGATAACTTTATAGGAGTGTCCAAGGAAAAAACGGAGATTGGCACCAGAGGAGGTGTTGATGATACGGCCGAACGATAAACGCGTTCGGCCGTATTTATTTATGGGTTGGGTGCTGTTTAAGATAGATTAAGATTTACGAAAGACAGCAACGACATTTTCTACTTCAACAACAAACAGCCGATTGTCTCCTTCAAAATCAACCGGAATAGCCCCTTTGGGGTTGAACAGCACTTTATCGTATTGATTCAGCGGGACCTCACTGGACATTTCAACCTCCGCAGAGATCGATACAATCCGCCCGGTAATCGTTGGGATCTCGATATTGTCCGGCAGTTGAATTCCACCTTTGGTTTGCTTTTTGTCTTGATCCTTGCGTATCAGGATTCGCATTCCGATGGGTTCGACCGTTTCGAATACATCCGTTGCTTTCATGTTATGATCTTGATTGTCGTTAAGTTCTGCCATGCGATCTTACTATTTAAGCTTTTTTAACTTTTTTCTTAACGGTTTTTTTCGTCACCTTCTTTTTGGCCGCTTTTTTCTTCGTTGTCTTCTTTTTAGTTTTCTTGGGCTCTTTTTTGACAGATGCAATGGCTTTGCCTTCTTCGATGTCTTTCGGCGGCCATTTTCCCTGTTCCTGAAGCTCTTTTAATTCGTCCAATTTTTTCATACTGACGATCGTTCGACAGCGGGGGAACCGGTTGCATCCCATGAAGGGTCCACGTTTGCTTTGACGAATCACTAATTCTCCGTCTTTGCACTTATAACACCGGACGCCGGTCGGTTCCGGCGGGGGTGCCGGAGGCAACGGATTTCCGTCTGCGTCCATTTTTAGGATTGTTTTGCATTCCGGATAACCCGAACAGCCCAGAAAGGCGCCAAATCGTCCAGTTTTTTCGATCAGCGGCTTGGAACAGTTGGGGCATTTATGCTCGCTTTCGACCTGTTCGACCCTTTTACCTTCCCGGTCACACGGACAGGCGTATTTACAGGTGGGATAATCCGAGCAACTCAGAAAACGCCCGTTTTTTCCAAAGCGATATACCATTGCTTTTTCGCATTCAGGACAAGTGTAGTCGCTCGGTTGAGTCTCCGCCTTAGCGTGCTTCATTTGCTCTGTAGCCTCTTCAAGCTTTTTGCTGAACGGTCCGTAAAACTCATTGAGGACCAAGACCCAATCCAGATGCTGCTCTTCAATTTTGTCAAGCTGCTCCTCCATATGCCGCGTGAATGCCACATCCATCACTTGCGGGAAAAAATCATCCAGTTTGTCGGTCACCACCTCCCCGATATCCGTCGCATGAAATTTCCGTTCAAGTTGCTCAACATATTTTCGATCCTGAATCGTCGAGATAATGGATGCGTAGGTACTCGGCCTGCCGATCCCCTCTTTTTCAAGCGTCTTGACAAGAGAAGCCTCCGTATAACGGGCTGGCGGCTTGGTAAAGTGCTGTATGGCTTTAACATCGACAGCGGTCAGGGCATTGCCTGTCCGCATTACCGGAAGCTGCGGTTCTTTGCCGCCGGTTGGCCACACCCTGGTAAAGCCATCAAAGACAAGTACGCGGCCTGTTGTGCGGTACTGGCAGGAGAATTGGTCGGCCGTCCCGGCGATTTCCACACGGGTGGTATCCCATTCGGCCGCCGCCATTTGACAGGCAATAAATCGTTGCCAGATCAAATTATACAGTTTGTATTGCTCATCGGATAGAAAACCCCTGATATCGTCGGGGGCCAAATCGGGATCTGTTGGCCGGACGGCTTCATGGGCTTCCTGCGCACCTTTCTTAGAGGCGTAGCGGTTTGGCTTTTCGGGGACATAGTCCGGCCCAAATTTTCCTTCGATGAAATGCCGCGCCGCATCTATCGCTTCATTGGACAGATGGGTACTGTCGGTTCGCATATAGGTGATCAAGCCTAAAGCGCCCATTGATCCAAGGTCGATACCTTCGTAAAGTTGCTGGGCGACTCGCATGGTGCGTTTAGCGGCAAATCCCATACGGTTTGAAGCAGCCTGCTGCAGCGTCGAAGTAATGAACGGCGGGGAAGGTTTGGATTTGATCCGGCGGGTAATAATATCAGAGATTCCGTAGGTTGCCTTCTCCAGGTTCGCCAATGTTGCTTCGGCGGCCTTTTGGGTGTCAACATGGAATTTTTCACCGTTAACACTGATCAGTTCAGCGTTGAAAGCGTCATGTTTAGCCAGCCATTGATCCTGTTCGATCAGGGTACGTCCTTTGTCAGGATCCGGTGCACTGGCCAAAAAATCCTGCCACGCTGAAGTCAGATCGCTCTGTCCATCAGGCGTAAAGACTGCTGGCATCATCCAGTATTCTTCGGGGTCAAAGGCACGAATTTCCCGTTCCCGCAGAACGATGATCTTGACAGCAACGGACTGCACACGTCCGGCGCTGAGCCCGCGAGCGACTTTTTTCCAAAGAAGCGGGCTTATCTGATACCCAACGATCCGATCTAGAATCCGACGGGCCTGTTGTGCCAAGACGCGGCCCATATCGATCTTGCCGGGATTTTCAAAGGCCTTTTGGATGGCGTTTTTAGTGATCGCGTTAAAGACAACGCGGTAGGTGTTTTCGTCTTTGAGATTCAGACACTCTTTCAGGTGCCAGGCAATTGCCTCTCCCTCGCGGTCAAGGTCAGTCGCCAGATAAACCTGATCGCATTTTTTTGCAGCCAATTTCAGTGTGCTGACCATTTTTTTTCGGCCGGGTGTGATCGCATAGGTCGGTTCAAAATTATTTTCAATATCAACATTAATGCCTTTGGATGGTAGATCCCGGATATGCCCCACGGATGCTTGAACCTCGAAATCGCTGCCGAGATATTTGTTAATGGTCTTAGCCTTTGCGGGCGATTCAACGATGACCAGCGATTTACCTTTTACCGATTTTGCCATAATGTGTTTGCCAATATAATAATAGAAAAGTTCGATTTCAGCGTTTCGGGCCTTGTTTTGCCCTTTTTCAACGACTGAGTAGAGGATAGATAACAAACCATCCTATTAGATGTCAAGATATTTCCATTTTGCACTCACGAAAAAGGAATGCCATAACAAGTTAGTTTGTAGATGTACTTATAAAAGGATTGGTACACAAATCGCCGTTGGCATTTATATTTATTGTCACCGCACCATTGCTCGCAGTATAAAATGCCTGTATCGATGACTCTTCAGGAGGATGAAATGCATTCTTGACGGATCTTTTTGAACAACTCGCAACAACGACGGCCGGTTTTAACGATTCAACAAAATGGGCATCCAGATTTGTTGTAGAACCATGATGCGGCAGGATAAGAGCATCAGCAGTCAAATCCGGACTCTGGTTGATCAGTCGTTTCTGCGAAGCACGCTCAATATCGCCGCAAAGCAGTATTTTACGCCCCGCATATTCGATGAGCAGGACTTCTGATTTGTCGTTTTCCGACACTGAAGGCTCCAACAGGATGGCCTCGTCCGGCCATATCGATTTGATCGTGAGCCCTTTGTGTCCGCTGTAGTCTTGAAACGGTTTGACCGTTCGGTTCATCTGAGTGAGAGTTTGGCAAACATCCTTTTCAATCGAGGGTTCTTGTGCCGAATCCAGTAAAACCTGGTTGGCATAAATATTTTTAATGTTTACGGTCGCAGCGATATCACCCACAGCATTAATGTGGTCCAAATCGCCGTGGCTCAAACAGACCGCTTCCAGTGAGAAAATATTCTGATGCTGAAGAAACGGGAGGATGGTTTTGTTGGCGATGTTGCGGTTGGTGATAGAACCGGCGTCAAAAAGAAAATGCTCATTGCCGGGAGCGGTGAGTACAACGGCCTGTCCATGGCCGACAGAAAGGCAGGTAATACTGAGGCCATCTCTGTTTTTTATTTCCAGATTCGATGAAATGCCCGGATACAGGAAGCACGCCAAAATCAGAATAAGAACTCCTTTTCTAATTCGCCAGTAGCAGGGTGGAAGCAGGCAGATGGCCAGCATTAAAAAATAGAGTGTGAAAACCAGCCACACCCCAGAGCGATACGAAACAACGCGAAAAAAATCTATTTTCGATAAAAGGATAACGATGTTTTCAAATCCAGTTGCGGTTTGGTGCAGCATCCAACCAAAAACCGAGGCGATTGTCGGAAACAATGCCGACAGCAGTATCTTTGCAAAACCTGCGCATAGGATCAACGAAACAAGCGGTAGAACCAAAACTGTCCAGAGTGGAGAAAGCAGATTGATTTGCCCAAAATAATGCAACAGGATCGGCGCGGTCGTGATCCAGACAGAAATACCGACAGCGAGCCAATCAATGGCGATACGCAATAAACTTTTTAGTCCCGTAAGCCGTTTTGGTAAGTAAGCCGCGACGGGATAAAAAAATTTAGTCAGGAAGTGAAATTGAATCGCGCGGAAAAACAGCAGGATTCCGAGCACTGATAAAAAAGATAATTGCCATCCTGCTGAAAACAGATCATACGGATGAACGAAAAGGAGTGCCATCGCGGAAAACGAAAGTGTATTCAGTGCACCGGCCTGTCTGTTGAAAAGAACAGAGGCAAAAAAGAAACAGCTTATAAAGACCGCCCGCATTGTTGCTGCCCGGGCAGGGACGATCATCGCATACAGCAGGATCAGGGCAATGCAAAGAACGGCTCGCGGGCGTTTTGTCAGTCCGGTTATACGAATCAGCCACCAGAGCGAGCCAGCCAGAATCCCCACATGCATCCCCGACAGACTGATGAAGTGAGCCAGATTTGTGTTGCGGAATGCCGCCATGATCTGCGGGCTTAAATCTCGCCGCTGTCCCAGCAGCAGGGCGGATGTTAATGAACGAACTGTATTATCGGTCGCGGTTTCGTCCAGCAAGGCATCCGACGCCAAATGATAGAGAGCGGAGCGTGTTTTAGGTAATAACAACACAGATGGATTGACGACTTCAACGCCTTCGGCAATCGGAACCGAAGCGGCCAGATAGACACCTCGCCGATGCATGTGTTTTTGTAGGTCGAACTGACCCGGATTCGCAGGCGGGGAAAAGTGGCTCAGCCAACAGTCAACCCGAACAGTATTGCCGGGTCGGACATGAGCAACCGGTTCTGAAATCTGCACCCGAACCTTCCCCGTTGCCTTCTGCCAACCGCCCGGTGTGTGTACGCTTTCTGTCATAAGGTAAAACGAACTTTGAGAACTTAACCAGGGAATCGCCGAAAGTCCTCTTGAGGATTCATCGGTCCGTACAGAAGAGATTACCTTGCCCTGCAGCGTTGCCAACTCTCGCTTACTTTGCAGGTAACCGGTGATATGATTGGGGGGCGTCTCGGTAATTGAATAGGAGCGAACGGCCCCGAGAGCAAACGCGGCCAGGCACATTCCGGTCAAAGCCAGGGCGAAGTGATATCTCGTTTTTACTTTGAGGGCCAGGAGAAGACACAATCCCGCAGAGAGTGTCATACAACCCGTAGCAATCCAGAAAATGCGGGGTGCTTGAACTTTATAGGCAAGTAAAATGCCGAGGCCAAATGCAATGGTAAAGGGAAGAACAGGGGCAGTGAAGAAAAGCTGCTCAATCAGGGGTGGAGTGCTGGTTAGCGCATCCATCCGCTGAAGATTCAAACGAATCAGGTCGAATTCATCATGGCTCCTTCGGTTCACTCCCGTCCCTCAAGAAAATTGTTATTAGCGTTCTATTCGCTCCCGGCCTTGCATATACGGACGCAACGCTTCAGGAATCGTTACTGAGCCGTCGGCATTTTGATAGAGTTCAAGGATCGGGATCAGCACACGCGGCGAGGCGATGACCGTATTATTCAGGGTGTGGCAGAAAAGATTCTTACCGTCAGCGTTTTTGTATCGCAGATTCATGCGGCGTGCCTGGAATTCATAGAACCGGCTGGCCGAGTGTGTTTCGCCGTAGCTGTTGCGAGAGGGCATCCAGGTTTCGATGTCGTACTTCTGTGCCTGGCCGCGGCCGAGATCGCCGGTGCAAACATTGACGACACGGTA
>CALKKA010000102.1 GCA_937995495.1 uncultured Phycisphaerae bacterium | reverse complement strand
ATGATCAATCTGCCATGTATATAAAAGCAAGCGGCACTGCTCTCAGTGAGGTCGATGAATATAAAGGTTGGCGTAAGGTAGATACCAGGGCTGTTCTTGATCTGATGGTTGATCCGGAGTTACTTAATATGGATGCGATCGATCGAGAAGTGGCTGTGGCTAAGAAACTGGTGAATGCTTGCGTTGACGGTTTGGGCAACGAACCGAGGCCGTCTGTAGAATCTACACTTCACTCGTTTACGGGTCACTATGCTGTTCATTTACACGCATTACCATCGCTTGCTTATGTCTGTGCTAAAGATGGAGAACGGGCGGTTCGAAAGCTTTTCAGCGACAAGGCAACCAAACCTTTATGGGTTCCATATGCCAATCCAGGTTTTGATCTCGGTGTGATGGTAAAGAAATATTACGATCAATATGGAGACGAGAATCGTAAGGCTCCTGAAGTGATGTTTTTTGAAAAACACGGAATAATGATAGGTACGGATGACGTAGAGAGGACTTCCGGGCTCACCAAAGAAGTCATTAGACTTTGTCAGGACGGTTTAGGTCGAATGCCTGATGAACTTCAAAATAAGCCGGATCCGCAAGGGGTCGATAGAGCAAAAGAATCGATTGGCAATGCATTTGAAAAAAATGCTTGGCCCGCTGTAAAGCTTAATTACTATATCAATCCTGTTGTGGAATTGTATTTCAGTAAGGACGATTGTTATGAATTGATTTCTGAGGGGCCGCTGATACCGGATGAGATAGGTTTTATTGAGAATCCTATTGTCATTGATCAAGCACTTTTGAACGAAACTGATAATATTTTAGCTGCAGAGTGCGAGAAAACCGGTACGTTATCAAATATGATTCTTGTCAAAGGGATTGGCCTTTTTATAACAGGTCATAAAAAGTTTGCAGATATTGCACAAGAAGTGTTTTCAAGTTCCCTTTATGTAAGGCACTTTGCATCAAAGATGGGCGGCTTGAATGTACTTACTGACCAGCAGCAAGCGTTTGTGAAACAATGGGAGGGAGAGAGGTACAGAGTAAAACAGGCTTGTCAGTCATAATAGATTACCAATTATATCCCGGGGCCGTTATTTGTACAGCACTTGTTGCGAAAGCTCCCGGTGTGTGTTGTTGACAAGGGGGGCGTTTGTGTCTACTATACGGGCTCTAGAGAGTAAGAAACTGGACTAATAACAGCTTAAATGGAGTAGCTTTATGGACCCTTCAATATTCAAGGCCTATGATGTTCGCGGACTGTATCAGGAGCAGCTGGACGAACAGGCCGCCTGGAAGATCGGCCACGCGACGGCTCAATTCCTGCGTTCGATGGTACATGGATATGATCGCGGCCTGGCCAATGCCCAGAGCATTTGTGTCGGTCAGGATATGCGGACGCACAGCCCTTCGCTGACCAAAGCCCTGATCGAGGGGATGAATACCGCCGGCGCGAATGTCATCGACATTGGCCTGATCGATACCCCGCAGATGTATTTTGCCATCAACCACCTCGGCACCTGCGGTGGCGTCCAGGTGACAGCCAGCCACAATTCAGCGCCTTACAACGGGTTTAAGATTTCCGGTCAGCAGGCCAAGCCCATCGGTGCCGACACCGGGCTTAAAGATATCAAGCATATTGCAACGGCCCTGTTGCATACGCTCGGAACCCCCGACGGCTCGGTGGAGCATTGCGATCTCTCGTCTGAATACAAAAGACATGTGCTGAAGTTTCTTGAGGGAAAACATCGTCCGCTCAAAATGGTGGTGGATGCCAGCAACGGCATGGCGGGCAAAATGGTGCCCATCATCTTCGATGATTTGGAGAATGTGGAGTTGATCGGCCTCAACCTCAAGCACGACGGGACATTTAAACACGACCCGAATCCATTGGTCGAAGCCAACCTGAAAGAGTTAAGGAAAGCAGTGGTGAAAGAGAAGGCCGACTTTGGATTCTGTTTTGACGGTGACGCAGACCGGCTGATGATGGTAGACGAAAAGGGGCAGATTGTCACCTGTGATATGATGACCGCCCTGATGGTGCCCTATTTCTTAAAAGCCAATCCCGGTTCGACCATTGTGTATGACCTTCGCAGCAGCCATGTCGTTCAGGAGGAGATCCTGAAATACGGCGGTACACCCCGGCGCGAGCGTGTGGGCCACGCATTCATGAAAAAGACCCTGCGAGACAGTCATGCCTGTTTTGGCGGCGAACTGAGCGGCCACTTCTATTACCGTGACAACTTCTATGCCGACTCCGGCATGATCACACTGGTTCACATGCTGAACATCCTCGGTGCGACCGATACCCCGGCCAGCAAACTGATCGCTCCGTTGCAGCGCTATGCTTCCAGCGGCGAAGTGAACTTTGAAGTAGAAGACAAGAATGCTGTGATGCAGGAACTAACGCGGCAGTACAGTCAGGGCCGGGTCGATGATCTGGATGGTGTCACCGTGCAATTCAAGGACTGGTGGTTCAATGTTCGCCCGAGCAATACCGAGCCGCTGCTGCGATTGAATGTCGAAGCTCAAACACCTGAGATGCTGACGGATAAATTCGATGAGCTTACAGCACTGCTCGGCAAACCGGTCGACCATTAAAAAAAGGGTTCAACTCCAATCAAGGGGGCAGAAAGTGTCACCGCAGGGTTGAATTTTCATGACAAATTGACGCAGGGGGCTTGCCCCCAATTGACAGGGGAGGTATACTGGCCCGTGAGATGTATTTTGGGGAGGTTTAAAAAAATTGACCGTTATGTGATGGCGATCAGGCCGGTTCCAGTGGAATTGGCTTGGTTCAGGCCAGCCCTGATCAGGGTCAGATAGATGAAATCCAACGCCCAGAACAGAAGATTACCAAACGAACCCATTTGGTAAAACATGTAACAGATGTTAAAACAGTGCCTAAAGTACTGTGGTTTTTTAGGAAACTTACGTGCCTCTAAGGCACCCAAACGAAACCATTTGGTAAAATAGGGCAAAAGGCATTGCTGAAACATCGGTGTCATTGAAAGTTTGCGTTTAACGGTAAATAACACGAAATTTCCAAACGAACCCATTTTTCAGTAAACAGGAAGGGTTGAGCC
>CALKKA010000101.1 GCA_937995495.1 uncultured Phycisphaerae bacterium | reverse complement strand
GTTCGATATGCTCGTCGACAGTTTCTGATTGCAATTTTGCCAATAAGTCATCACTTACAAAGCACCCGGGCAATTTGATATCGTGCATCAATCTTGGCGCGGGTGTCAGCGTCGTCAACCAATATACATTTCCAATAATTGGGGTCGTGATGTTATAGTCCTGGCAGTACTGTTTCAGTTCTAGTGATTTTTTCCAGTCCCAACCGACCTGCGTCACAAAAAATTCGGCGCCAGCAGCTACTTTCTTTTCCATCTTATAGTACTGCTGCATCTGTGAGGCTTCAGTATATTTAAAGGGTGAAACTGCTGCACCAGCATAAAACCGACGAACCTGATCCCACTGACCGGGCTTGGCTTTCAACATAGCCTGGTTACTCATGGACTTGATCATTGACAGCAAGCCAACGCTTTCAACCTCAAAAACCCCCTGGGCCGAAACCGGCTTGTCACCCGTCAGCGCCAGAACATTTTCAACGCCGCGCTGGCGAAAACCCACCAGGCTACTGATCATGCTGTCAGTATTGTTATCTTTACAACTCATATGGGGGATAAAATCCAAACCGTCCAGCAACCCCTTTTGCTCCAAAACCGCCAGCACATCGGTGGGATCTATATTTGCCACGCCACCTGGATTTTGAGGGACCATGATCCCAACAAAGTTAAAACCTTCCGGTATGCTGTTTTTTTTCTCACTATGCGCAGATAAAAACTTCTCAAACGGAGAAAAGTTGTATCCTGGACCGCCCGTTAGTTCGGCGGTGACAGTGAACTGCCCCTTCTTGAAACTGTCCTTGAGATGATTCAGTGTCATTTATAACTCCCTTAAAGATTCAAAATCATCTAATTCATTCATGTTAATTTCTATATGTTATTGTGAACTTATCGTTTTTTCCGCAGACTGTACCGTATTGTAAAGCAGCATGGTGATCGTCATTGGACCGACGCCACCGGGGACCGGGGTGATCAAACTTGCTTTTTCTTTGACCCCTTCAAAATCCACATCCCCGACCAGGCGATAGCCTCTTTTCTTAGTGGCGTCTTCGACGCGGTTGACACCCACATCAATGACGACGGCACCGTCTTTGACCATGTCAGCGGTGACCGTGTTTGGCCAACCCGCCGCGGCAATGACAATATCTGCTCGCTTGACATGTTCAGCCATGTTCTTTGTTCGTGTATGACACACTGTGACCGTCGCGTTGCCGGTGGGAGATTTCTGGATCAGCATGTTGGCAACGGGCTTGCCGACGATATTACTGCGCCCCACAACAACAACTTCAGCACCTTCCAGTTTGACATTGCTCCGCAGCAACAGTTGAATCACCCCATGCGGAGTACAGGGCAGATATGCATCCTGGCCCACCACCATCTTGCCGACATTAACGGGGTGGAAACCGTCCACATCCTTGGCTGGATCAATTGCCAGCAAGACCTTGTCTTCGTCAATATGTTTGGGTAATGGCAGTTGGACGAGGATGCCATTGACCTTTGAGTCTTTGTTGAGCTTATCGATCAATGTCAGGAGATCTTCTTCGCTCGTGTCGGCAGCCAGACGGTTGTCATTGCTGTAAATACCGATCTCTTCACAGGCGCGCTCTTTAGCGGTTACATAGGACTTAGAAGCCGGATCGTCTCCGACCAAGACCACCGCCAGGCCGGGCGTAACGCCTTTGGCCTTCAGTTCAGCGACTTTTTCTTTCAGTTCCGCCCGCATGTCGGCGGCGACCTGTTTACCATCAATAATTTGTGCAGTCATACTTATAACTCCGCATTGTCATCTCTTAAAATAGTCCGGTTACCTTGCCGCTGTCGACATCCACATCGATATGCCGGAACGCAGGATTCGATGCAGTTCCTGGCATCAGTTTGATGTCCCCAGCCAACGGCACGATAAAACCGGCACCTTTGTACACCAAAAAGCCTCGAATCGGGAGCCGGAAATTTTTCGGACGGTTTTTCATATCGGGATCATGCGACAAAGACAGGTGTGTCTTCACCATGCATACCCCAAATCCTTTGAGGTCTGGATCTTGTTCAAGCTCACTCAGCCGTTTTTGAGCTTCCGTGCTGAAATCAACGCCGCTAGCACCATAGACTTCTGTTGCAATTTTTTCGACTTTTGTTTTCAAAGAATCGTTTAAATCATACAGAAAGTGAAAATCTTCCGGCTCTTCGCAGGCCTTAACAACAGTTTCCGCCAGTTCGATAGCCCCTTCGCCACCTTTGAGCCAGTGTTGCGAATAGGCTGCCAGCGCCCCATTTTCTTGGGCAACCTTTTTCACTAGATCGACTTCGGCTTGCGTGTCTGTATAGAAACCATTCACGCAGACAACCGGAGTGACGCCAGCTTTTTTCACTGTCTCAATATGAGCGATGAGATTCCCGCAGCCGTTTTCAACGAGTGCCAGGTTTTCCTGAGTGTACGCTTCATCCAAGGGCTTGCCCGGCTTAACTGTAGGGCCGCCGCCGTGCATCTTTAATGCCCGAATGGTCGCGACGATAACGACCGCATCCGGCGTGATGCCTGACATACGACATTTGAGATTCCAGAACTTTTCAAAACCAATGTCAGCACCAAAACCACTTTCAGTAACATGGTAATCTCCAAGCTTTGTCGCCAGTCGGTCTGCAATGATCGAGCTTTGACCAATAGCAATATTGGCAAATGGACCGGCATGAATAAATACCGGATTGCCTTCGATGGTCTGTACCAGGCTTGGGTTAATCGTGTCCAGCATCCAGGCAGTCATGGCGCCGTCTACTTCCAAGTCTGCGGTGGTAATTTCCTTGCCGCTACGACTATGTGCAACAACCATTTTGCCGATTCGTTCTCGCAAATCTTTGAGGTCACGGGCAACACTGAGAATAGCCATCAACTCACTGGAGACGGTAATGGCAAATCCGGTGTCCATATGATAGCCATCCATCTTGCCACCCTGGCCAATCGTAATATTCCGAAGTGACTGAGCACAGAAATCTATAACCCACTTCATGTGAATTCGATCAGGATCAATGTCCAGTCGCTTCAGCTTGCTTTTTGCCAGCCGTTCATCATCATAGTTTCGTTCATGCTGCATTCGAGCGGTCAGAGCGACCATACACAGATTGTGGGCATTGGTGATGCTATCAATGTCACCGGTAAAACGAATTGAAAAGGGTGCCAGCGGAATACACTGCGAAAGTCCGCCTCCGGCGGCAGACCCTTTGATATTGAACGTGGGCCCCGAACTTGGCTGACGAAGAGCGCCGGTTACTTTTTTTCCTAATTGACCCAAGCCGTCGATCAATCCTACAGCCGTCGTTGACTTGCCTTCGCCAAGGGGGGTTGGTGTGATCGCCGTGACATCGATATACTTGGCGGTAGGCCTGCCCCCTAATCGGTCAAGAACCTTGTTGTAATCTATCTTGGCCAACTGACGGCCCATCGGAATCACTTCTTCTGGAAGGATGCCTAAATCCTCAGTCAGCTGACCGATGGATTTCATCTTTGCTTCAGCCGCTTCGGCGATCTGCCAGTCAGCCATTGTTTTGGGGTCGAGCGTTGTCATAATAAAATGCTTTCTATTAACATGAAAATCACCTGCAGTTTAAGAGAGAATTAATGTTTAGATCACTCTTAGACACGCATCAAGCAGCATTATTGGAAGAAGGTCATATTGCTTAATTCAAAAAGTCTTTCGCCACATCAACTGCGCTTGCCGCATCAGCCGCATAACCATCAGCTCCAATCGTGTCCGCATAATTCTGTGTCACCGGGGCTCCGCCAATCATAATCTTGCAACCCAGCTTCGCTTCCCTGATCGCTTGAACGGTCTTCTCCATCGCCGGCATCGTTGTGGTCAATAAAGCACTCAAGCCGACGATAGACACTTGACTGTCCTTGATCTTTTCGACAAATATATCCGGCGCCACATCCACACCGATATCCTCAACGTGAAAACCAGCCCCCTTGAGCATCATCACCACAAGATTCTTTCCGATATCATGCAAATCCCCCTGAACTGTACCGATCAAAGCCTTTCCAACCGGATCCACACCCGCTGCCGCCAACTGAGGTTCTAAAATCTCCATCGCCATCTTCATCGCCCGAGCCGAGATGAGTACTTCCGGGATGTACACCTCATTGGCCTTAAAACGCACGCCAATAACATTCATCCCGGCAATCAAACCGTCCTCTAGGACTTTCTTTGGACCGAGCCCTTCATCGAGCGCTTCCTGAGTCAGTCGTACAGCTTCGCCCTGATTTCCTTTAATAACCGCGTCTGCTAATCCCTGTAAATCTGCCATTTTTAATACTCCTGTAAAAAAGTTAGCTAATTTTCCTAGAGTTATTCTTATTGCATGTAGATTGCCGAAAGGCCTTCTCAAGCGACTGCTAATTATCCGATAATATCAGATTTCCATCCAATCATTTATTGCTCTTATATAGCATAATATTGCTATATTAAGCCGAAAACTCTTTGAAACACTCGTTTGAAACCTCTTGGAATGAATATGCCTTGACTGTTGATAAATTATGTAATATAATAAACATACATGATATTTAACTACAAAGGTGCAGTATAATAACTTTTTGAAAAAGCTTATGCGATTGTATTATATTGCCGTGCAAGGAAAGGCTGGATTCATGTCGAAAAAAACAGCTTTAACAAAAATGATCACGCAAAAGCAGTTTCAGCAGATCGAAAAAGACTTTCATAAACACTTCGACATCCCCCTGGAAACAGTGGACATGCAAGGCAGACGACTCCCATCTCATTGTTCGAAGAATTCACAACCGCATTTTTGCAAATTCGTATGTCAAACCAAAGCCGGAAAAAAACGCTGCCATGAAGATCACATTCGAAGTATGAAGATCGCATTTGAAACCGGCCAACCCTATACGACACTGTGTCATGCAGGTATTCTCGAAAGCTGTGTGCCGGTGATGAATAATGAACAACCGCTGGGCTGCATCTTTTTGGCACAATCTCTGCCGGAACCCTTTCAGCGCTCCACCGAAATCGATATGGAAAAGCGCCTCATCGGATTAAAATACGACTCTGAAGCACTTTTCGCTACGGCAGAAAAACTGCCCCTGCTTAATTCAAGGTTCATTCACGATGCACTTGAAATGCTTTATATTCTTCTTTACAATACAACCTCGCTTGACCCACGCGTCATTCGATGGAAACGCCATAAAAGCCTCCAGCAAGCCAGGATCGGCGAAGCCATCCACCACCAAAAACTCTCCGGCTTCACTGAAATATACCCCTTTGAAAGCGAGCGAGAACTCATCGCCAAAGTCCGCATCGGCGACAAAACAGGTGCCCGTGAAATCCTGAATTCAATCCTCGGCAATATTATGTTCTGCAACCCAGGACAAATTGATATACTCAAAGTTCGTCTGGTCGAACTGCTGAGTATTCTCAGCCGCTCAGCATCTGAATCAGGAATTGCCCCGGAAATCCTGCTCAAGAAAAATGCTGATTATATTAACAAAGTCATTTCGTTGGAAAACCAAGAAGAGATTTGTGCCTGGATCAGCTTGGCGCTCAACGATTTTATCGATTGTGTCTATGAATTCCACCAGACTCACAAAAATTCACGGCTTAAACCGGCCATGGAATATATCCAGAATCACTATAAAGGAAAAATTACTTTATCTGACATCGCCAAAGCTGCATATTTAAGCAGCTCAAGGCTCTGTCATCTTTTTAAAGATGAGTTGAACACAACGGCATTTAAGTACCTGAACTCCACCCGGATTCAGCGAGCGAAATACCTGCTCCTTTCGACAGATATGACATGTATTGAGGTCTGCTTTGATTCTGGTTTCGCAAACTTGAGTTTTTTTAACCGCACTTTCAAACAGCAGGTCGGCATGTCCCCTACTGAATTTCGAAAAAGAAATCAACGATAATCCTATGAAAAACTACTATTTTGGATTTTACAATGACTTGTTTATTTGAATAATCATAACTTGAGGACTTCATATTGATAATTGCCGATTTAAGCACTTTCAGTAGTGAAAGGAAGTTATGACACGTACAGCATTACAAGATCGCTTACGTTTGGGAGTTTTATTTTTGGATGGTGCGATGGGCACACAGCTTATTGAGGCCGGTGCACCGGTTGGCCAATGCAATGATTATTTGAATATCGAATCACCAGACATTGTCCGCACAGTGCATGAGCACTATCTGAATGCCGGTGCCGATGCCGTGACCACCAACACCTTTGGTGCGAATGGATTTGTTCTTAAGCGGCATGGACATGCCGAAAAGGTTTATGATATTAATCTGGCTGCCGCCAAGTTGGCTCGTGAAGCAGCGGGTGAGGATAAATATGTCCTGGGTAACATCGGACCATGCGGTGATTTTCTCGAGCCACTGGGGCCAGTTAAGCCAGAAGCCTTGCAGGCTGATTTCGCTAATCAAGCCTCAGGGCTATTCGCTGGTGGCGTCGATGCTTTCATCATTGAGACTATGACCGCGCTGGATGAAATTGAGATTGCAATCCAAGCGGTTCAGAGTGTTTCGGATCTTCCTATTTTTGTTTCACTCGCATACGATCCGGCCGGTGATGGGTTTCGCACGATGATGGGTGTATCGCCCTCTCAAGCGGCTGAGCAGTTGGCCGATAGCGGCATTACAGCATTAGGTTTTAACTGCGGAACTCTGGATATGGCCGGTTATGCTCAGTTGGCAAGCGAATATGCCAGCGCATTAGATGGAAGCAGTGTGCTGTTGCTGGCTGAACCTAATGCAGGTCGACCGGAGTTGGAAGGCGATAAGGCCGTTTACAAACTCTCGGCCGATGCATATGCCGATGGACTCCAACAGATCAAAGACACCGGCGCTATGATCCTGGGCGGTTGTTGCGGAACGACTCCGAATCTTCTCGCCGCGGCCGTTAAAAAAATCTCCTGAAAATGGCAAAGGGCACCTAATGATTTCAGCTGGACTATTCCACCATGCGATTTAAATTTGTGACATGCAAGGTAATGCAGCGAGAGGCGTATTTGTGTGCATCCCGTTGCAATAACATCATCGATATTATACTGATGCCTCAGGGGCTTCATGACACACCGGATATTCTGCGCAGCGAAGTCCAGAAAGAACTGGACAAAACCGCTGACTGTACCGGCAAACCCTATGATGCAATACTGCTTGGCTATTGCCTGTGCAGCAACGGCATCACCGGCCTGCACAGCGATATTCCTATCGTCGTCACGAGAGGCCATGACTGTATGACCCTGCTGCTTGGCAGCCGCCACCGCTATCAGGAGTATTTCGATACGCATAAGGGTATTTATTGGTACAGCATCGGCTGGATCGAACAATGCAATGCGCCTATGCCGGGTCAGGAACGCTTTGAGACGATCCTTGCCCAATACACCGAAAAATATGGCGCCGACAACGCTCAATACCTCATGGACATGGAGCAGGGCTGGATCAGAGAATACAAACGCGCCGTCTTCATCGATTGGGGTCTGCCGGGGTCCGAAAATGCCAAGGCCTACACAAAAGAATGTGCTAATTATCTGGGCTGGGAGTATGACGAGATCGCAGGTAGCGATGAACTGATTCAGCAACTCATTGATGGCAACTGGGATGATGAGGACTTTCTGGTAGTCTCACCCGGCCAAACCATCCGCGACGACCTGACCAAAGCCCACATTATGAAAACCGAACCCCACTGCGACCACTGCACTCCTGAACCTGATACGCCACACGAGTCAAACGGATGAGAATTATTTATTGAATTATCAAATTTTGAGATGAACATAACAAGCACAGACTCTTCAAGATACTTGCCTCATGCCCTACTGCTCATAACAGCATTTTTATGGAGCCTCGGGGGAGTTTTGGTGAAGTTTATTTCGTGGAATCCCATGGCTGTTGCTGGGACACGAAGTCTCCTGGCCATGCTCGTCATGATCACTATTGTAAGACGCCATGATCTGACTTTATCTCGAACTCAAATAGTTGGCGCGATTTGTTACTCAGCGAATGTTATTCTGTTCGTCGTCTCAATGCGATTAACCACTGCCGCCAATGCCATTCTTTTACAGTATACTGCTCCCGTTTATGTGGCCATTGGCAGCTTATTCATTCTTAAAGAAAGAGTGAGAATCTCCGATTGGATAGCGATTACAATTGCAATCTTTGGGATTGCACTGTTTTTTTTCGATCGTTTAACGATTCAAAATATCTATGGAAATCTTTTATCGATTCTTAGCGGCATTATTTTTGCCGGGTATATTGTTTGTATGCGGCTGCAGAAGAATACATCCCCCATTGGCTCAGCTTTTATTGGGAACATCTTGACGGCGGTCATATGTTTACCCTTTATGTTTGGCCAATTACCACAAAGCAAGGATTGGGTTGCATTGTCTCTCTTGGGTATTTTTCAACTGGGGATTCCACATATTTTATATTCGATTGCGATAAAAAGAATAAGCGCGCTCAAGTCGATCATGATTCCGATGATAGAGCCCATTCTGAATCCTTTATGGGTTTATCTCTTTCTAGGGGAAGTCCCGGGAAAATGGGCGATACCCGGCGGCATCATTGTTATTTCTGCCGTCTCAATGAGTCTCAGAAATCAGAGCGTACTTAACGATTAAAATGCATCAACCGGTTCAGCATATTGTCCGGTGAGGAGATTTTCAATGCTCGTAATCGATGCGCCAATTTCATAAATCTTCTTTTTATCCTCCAGATCCTGGTACCGCTCCTTTAGCTGGCTTATCGCTTGTGAAAAGTCCGCAGCGTCTTCATTCAACTGACGAATTTTTCGCATCGCAGTATTTACCAAAATGCTGTGCGTTTGACGGGTCCCAGCTATCAATACATCCTTTGCTTTTTGATGCTTGGAATGTGTATAGCAAAGTTTGGCTGCTTCATACCGTACATAGGGCGCTGGATCATCCAGCAATTTAACCAGTTGATCTTGGATACTATTGGCCGGCCAGTCCTGAGACTGCAGACCTATCACGGCCCAGTAACGGACCATCGGCTCAGGATCCTGTAAGGCGGCCAGCTGCTGTTGGAGGACGGCCTGGCCGCGGCCTGTCATCTCAGCTGCCTGAAGAATCTTTTCAAGAGGATAGACGGAAGGATCGTTTCTGATCTCACAGGCTGTTTTGTCCTTGCCTCTTGTTTCGATTTCCCACGCGTG
>CALKKA010000100.1 GCA_937995495.1 uncultured Phycisphaerae bacterium | reverse complement strand
CGATATATTAAAATGGTACGACGACTTCAATCGTGTCCGAAATGAACTGTTCACCCAGCGCGGCCTGATCGGCAGCGGCAGCCGGCAATCGATGCCGGCCAGCACAGGTATCGGGCTGGGCCCTTCTAACGGCAGTTTTTGTTCAATGGACCTGGCAGCCGTTTTGGAACCGGCCAATTCTAACGAATACGTTCAGGTCGTGGGCAAGCAACAATGTGCTTCTGACTATGGCTCTGCGTTTTCGCGGGCGGCCAAAGCCATGACTCCGGCAACAGAGACGGTGTTCATCTCTGGAACCGCATCGATCGATGAGGCGGGTGCAACCACCAATATTGATGACGCCCTTGCCCAGGTCAAGACAACCATCATAAACGTCCAGGCTGTCTTGAAGGACTTGAACTGCAGGGATGAAGATGTTGTTCAGGTGATGGCCTATTGCAAAACGACAGCGGTCGAAGAGGTCTTTAATGGCTTGAAAGACGAATTGCCTTGGCCGTGGGTATCCATGGTGTGTGATGTTTGCCGTGACGACCTTCTTTTTGAGATCGAAGCCATTGCAACGGTTGCCAAAAGCTGATATTTCATTGCCTCTTAATAGGGAAACTGGGTAGGGGATAACTAGAGCGTCCGGTCCTCCCTGTTTCCGATTGTCGTCCTTCTCGCGTGCCTTTTAACAGCCCTTGCCGCGTTACAATAGGTCATTTGTGTTGCATTTCTGAAAACAGCTCACACGCCGTAATAAAAAAGTCCCCCGCTTCTTTTTTTCACATCATTAGAAAAAAGATTTTGAAGTTCCTGACCATTTTTATACAATACACTGTTGTGAAATATTGTCCTTGTTAACTCTAATTGCGGGATATTACGGTGAACAACAGCACACTTCAGAAAAATTGGTTGGCAAAGGCTCTTCTTGTTTCCCCTCTATTCATTTTATTCGCAGTGGGTCTTTTCTGCTTCGCTGGAAAAGGCGAGTCGATATCTTTTGCAGCAGCCGGCTTGGAGCATCCGGTTGTGACCACGCAACTGCCGCTTGACACGGCAGCGGAGCAGCAGGGGGCATTGGCGGACGGGACGTTGCGGGCACGATTCGGAGAGGGCGGGCGGTTGGTTCTTATTTCGCCGGATGCGTCGACTCGAGTCTTAACCGAAGATTTCCACAGTGCCAGCGACCCCACAATATCCTTTGACGGCAAGCAGATTTTATTTGCAGCTAAAAAAACGGCTACAGACAGTTGGGATATCTTCGAGATGCGCGTGGACGGTTCGAATGTCAGGCAGGTGACGGACCTGGAGATGGACTGCCGGAACCCAGGTTATCAGTCGACATTTTATACGATTGTATCTTCGGAGCCGTGGTACCAGTTGACTTTTGTGGGGACACAGAAGGATTCTGTTAATGAATACGGACTCGGTTCTGTGAGCCATTTGTATTCCTGCAAAGTTGACGGCTCGGCACTCCGCCAGTTGACCTATAATCTTTCAAGTGATATGGACCCGTTCATTTTCCCGGACGGTCGAATCGTTTACGCCAGCTGGCAGCGAGCGTTGTTGGACCGCGGAAAGGCCGGGCGAATTATTTTGTGTGGCGTCAATGCAGACGGCACCGATCAGTCGGCTTTTAGCGCTGACGAGGGCAAGCGGGTCAAACAGATGCCCTGTGTGACAACGGATGGGCTTGCGATATTTGTTGAGTCTGAAAAGGTCGGTTGGGATGGGGCCGGCAATCTGGGAAGCGTTACCACAAGGCGGCCTTTACATTCCTATCGGCCGATCACTCAAGAATCAGAGGGCTTGTTCCATTCTCCTTCGCCGCTTAAAGACGGGCGAATTATAGTCTCTCGAAGACCGATCGATGGCAGTGGCAGTCATGGCCTCTATTGTCTGGACCCGTCGAACGGAGACTGCGAATTAGTCTTTGACAATCCCGAGTATCACGACATCCAGGCCCAGTTGATCACTTCCAGGAAAGAGCCGGATGGTCGGTCGAGTGTCGTGAAAGAAGAGGATCCCAATGGGAAATTCTATTGTCTGGATGTTTACACGAACGATCTTGAGAATCCCGATTGGATGCCGAAGGGGACGGTCAAAAAACTACGGATCCTTGAAGGAATTCCCTTAAAACAAGCACCTGAATGTGCAGACATTCCAGCGATTGCAAAAAGGCGCATCCTTGGGGAAGTCGATGTTGCCGCCGATGGGTCTTTTAATATAGAGATTCCGGGCAGTATCCCGGTTCAACTTCAAACGCTGGATGAGAATGGGCTGGCATTGCAAACCTGTAACTGGATCTGGGCTAAAAACCATGAACCCAGAGGCTGCATCGGATGCCATGAGGACGGCGAACTCACACCGGAAAATTCGCTGGTCGATGCGATCAAGCGTCCCTCTGTACCGGTGACTCCGCCTGCAGAGGATCGACGCTGTGTTGATTTCCGCCGCGATATCATGCCGATACTTGAGAGTAAGTGCGTCACCTGTCATGGGGATAGCGATTCTATCCTTCGTTTGACAGCAGAGTCGGGCATAGACAGTGAATGCAACCCGGCCTACAAGACGTTGCTTGAGCAGGGAGAAGACCCTGCCCAAGGGACATATGTTTATCGTCATAAAGCTCGGACCAGCCGTTTGATCTGGCACATCCTGGGTCAGAATACTGCACGGCCGTGGGACGGAGAACTTTTCAATAACAATCTGCCCGGCGACTCTGAGATTGTTGCCGCAGAACTCAGCGATGAAGAAAAGAAGGCCTTGATCGAGTGGGTCGATATGGGCGCGGTCTGGGACGGAATTCCTGATTGAGAAAAAGATTAACAATAGAGGAGTTTTGATCATCATGAAAAACACATTACGAGTTTTGACTTTATGGGCTGTTTTGCAGGGGGCCGTCATCGCCGAGCAAAAACTGCCGGAGTTTACCGATGTGACGAGTCAGGCAGGGTTGACGGCTAAGCACAGCTATGGGGATTATGACTTAAACAATATTGTCGAAGGCACCGGCGCAGGCGTCATGTTCTTTGATTATGATGGCGATGGCTGGCTGGATATCTATTTTGTCAACGGCTGCTGGATTAAAAGCATCAACGATAACATGGGACGGGAACTCAAAAATAAGCTGAGCAACGTGCTGTACCGCAATAATGGCGATGGGACATTCAGTGATGTGACCCAAAAGGCATCTGTTGGGGACAAGGGTTTTGGCTTTGGGGCTTCAGCGGCTGATTTTGACAACGACGGTGATCTTGATTTGTATGTTGCCAACTATGGTCCTAATGTTTTTTACAGGAATAACGGTGATGGGACTTTTACAGATATATCAGCGACCTCCGGCGTGGCGAATCCGAAATGGAGCCTGATAGGGACTTGGTTTGATTATGACAGCGATGGTGATTTGGATCTGTATGTCACCAACTATCTTGAATACGACGAAGGTAAATTTCGTTCTTTCTATGCGGCCGCGGGGTATCCAGGTCCGTTAAGCTACACGGGCCAGGCGGACACATTATATCGAAATAATGGCGACGGAACATTTGCTGATGTGACGAAAGAAGCGAAAGTCTATAATCCGAATGGAAGAGGCATGAGTGCCACCGTTGCCGACCTGAACAATGACGGACTGCTGGATCTTTATGTGGCCAATGACGCGATGGAGAATTATTACTATCGAAACCTTGGGAAAGGAAAGTTCGAAAGCGAAGGCCTTTTTATGGGCCTTGCTTTTGGTGAAGGCGGTCAGGGGGTTTCGTCCATGGGACCGGCGATCGGTGATGTTGACCGTGATGGTCACATGGATATTTATGTGCCGGATATGGGGTACGGGTGTCTGATGATCAATAAGATCGATTATTTTGAGGATCGGACCGCTCCCTCCAACCTGGCATTGATCTGCGGGCAGTATACCGGGTGGGGCGGCCTTTTGTTTGATTACGACAGTGATGGGTATCTGGATGTTTTTGTCGCCAATGGAAATGCTCATCATGAGTATACTGAGGAGGATGTCCTTGCCCGCAATGATGGAAAAGCTGTTTTTGAAGATGTCGCCAGAAAATCCGGTTCCTATTTTGACGAGAAATATGTGGGGCGCGGTGCCACCTATGGTGATTATGACAATGATGGCGACCTGGACCTGTTGATCAATAACCTCAACAGTTCGGTCAGGTTGCTCAGGAATGATGGGGGCAATCGTAATAACTGGCTGGTGATTGATCTGAAGTTGAGCGGGGGCAAAACGGATGCCATCGGAGCGCGGATTACGGTGACTGCCGGAGATGTCAAACGCATTCATGATGTGATCCCTGTGACAGGGTATCTGTCTCAGGCAGACCCCAGAGCCCACTTTGGCCTGGGCAGCCATGAGATGGCCGACGCGGTTGAGATACGATGGCCGAATGGGAAAATTACAAAACTGAAAGACGTCAAAGCGAATCAGTTTTTGAAGGTGGTTCAGGAAGATACGCCGGGAGCAGACACATGAGATATTCCTTAAGATGGATGGTTGTCGTTTTTTTATTTTCAGGGGTCTGCTTTGGCGGCTATGGCCAAGCGAGGCACCCGGTCTATGTTGGGGTTCGCCAGTGTGCAGAATGCCATCGGGGCAAGGGCATGGGCAGCCAGTTCAGTAAGTGGCTCCATTCGAAGCATTCACAGGCCTACGCGTCATTGTCAAAACCCGAATCAGCAATTATCGCACAATACAGCGGGGTTCCCGAGGCGCCCGAGGCGTCGGTGATC
>CALKKA010000099.1 GCA_937995495.1 uncultured Phycisphaerae bacterium | reverse complement strand
ATCGGCACGCGCTTCCTGGGAATAGGTCCGCAGAGAAATCATCATTCGCTCCTTATAGAATCCGTACACCATAATCCAGTCGGTTTGATCGTCTCGAAGGAGCATGTCAGCTATTTCAGCAATCATATCCGGATTTCCAATGACACCGAGATTGGTCACGATCGCGTTGCCGTAAACTTGCGCATTTTTCAAGCCGTCTGCCAGCATTTGGTAATAGCTCCGCTCCACATTGCCCCGTTGAATCTCACTGAGTTTATGCTTGTTGGCCATCGGATACAACTGCTTAAAGGCCTCGACATCTGCCTGGGTCGAATCACGTCCTAACTCTTGGGTGTCGGAGCGGATCGCATAGAGCATCGCGGTGGCAAGCGGGGTCTCGGGTATAAACTGCACCGCATTTAAATACTCGAGCATGATGGTGGCCGTGGCACCGTATTTACTCCGGACATCGGTAAAGCGGCAGTGGCGCGTCAGTTCCCGACATGTGTGATGATCAATCACAATATCCGGTTCAACCTGTCCGGGTAACGAGTTGTTTCCTGTTCCGGGCTGCGTATCGACCATCGCAAATAATTCGAACTGAGTCATGTCAATCTGGTCAAGGGGTCGCAGATTCAGATTCAGGTATTTCACCATCGCACGATTTTCAGCTCGCCCCACTGTTCCGCCATGGGCAATCGAGCATTGGATATTGGCCAGCGTATTGGCGAGCCGTCTTAGAGCAACCGCCGAAGCAATCGCATCCGGGTCGGGATTATCCTGCATGACAATCAGCATGGTCTTATGGTTTTCCAATACCATCATTAACTGCTTTAGTTTGGTTTGTGTTTTAGGCTGTGTCATTACTTCCCTTTGCGAAACGGCTTGAAGAGTGTGTTGATACGTACAAGCCCCATTCTTTTCCGGCCCGGGACAAATCCCTTTGCCATGCTGCCGATTTCATGGATCGAATAAAAGGACTTTGGATTATGTGTTTGGATAATCCTCAGCACGTTGTTCAAGTGCGTGCGAGACACGATCGTAAAGACGAGTTTGACCGGCTGAAATGCCCCCTGCCCCTGCACGGTGGTCACGCCGTATTCGCTTTCTTTCAGCGCTGCAACCAGGGCCGAGGCATCCCGGTTGGTCATCACCTGGACCAGGACCGTGCCCAGCGACATTTTTTCCGTCAGCGTAATCCCGATATAGTTGCCCAATGCAAAGCCCCCGGCGTAGGCAATATAACATATTGGATTCGACAGATTCTTCATGATCTGCCCGATCGCCAGCAGCCAGATCAGCACCTCGAAAAATCCTGCCGCCGCGGACATCGCCTTGTAGCCCCGGGACACAAAGATCACCCGCGCGGTTCCGATCGTCACGTCGATAATACGCGAACAAAAAATGAGCAGCGGTATCACCACCCATGTCATCGTATCAGAATTTAAGATATTGGCTGTCATTGGTTCTCGATTATTATCATTGCTGCATTGTATTTTTAATCATCACCGGCTTCTTGTCCTTCCATTCACAGACTTCAATGTGCCCGTCCGTCCGGATCCGCAGGAAGGTTGTCCGCAGTCCGACCCAGCAACCGCTGTTACAGTACCAATCCTGAAAGATCCCCGCACGGTGCGTGTGTCCGGCAATCAGGTAATCATACCCCTCAGCCAGTTTATTTTTATGATACAAAGACAGGATACCCTTGATCTTAGACGGATCCTGTGCCGGCGTTAAAGACTCCGCCATGCTGTGCGCCTTCTCATGCTTCTCGCTTTTTTCAAACAGGTTGACGGAGTTGTTCCATACCCACATAAAACCACGGCTGACTTTGAGCAGGGTTTTTTCAGTAAAGCCCCCTGCCGAAAGCAGCGGTGAACCTTTTCGGTCCTCAAGGATGCCCCCAAGGATGGCAAGGATACGACCCCAACGCGGGGTGCCGTCTCGATTGAACGGGTCGAGTTCGTGACCATGCATGAATTTGAAACGGCGACCGTTGATCATGCGTTCGAACGGTCCGGACATGCGATGAAAGAAGGGATGCGCAAGGATATCGGTTCCGATCAGATGTTCGAAGTCTGCGTCATGATTACCAACGACATAGACAGCCTGCATCTGTGCCAGACGATCCAGAAGTTTCAGTCGATGGATCACCACCCGGCTGATGTTTGCCTGCCAGAAGTCAAACAGGTCGCCGAGGACGAATAACTCGGTGTCGGATTGTTCCACATAGTCAAGGAAATGATTGAACTTCTTTTCCTTGTTATCGACAGAAAAATTGTCCCTCGGGCCACCATCCCCTATATGCAAGTCACTGACAACAATAATGTCTTTCTCGGCCACCAAAAACAATCCTTTCGCTCAACGTTAGACGCGTTTCATCATACCCCTTTATCCAATCGATGTAAAGGACTATGATTTTTGACTGTGATACCATTTCATGGTAATATATGCCTAATGTTATTAAAGTAGGATCACTTTTATGCTTGTCGGTTTGCTGACAGTAACGATTCATCTGCATGGTATCGATTCGCTCAAGGGCAAGCGGAAAATCGTGAAAAGCCTGGTCGAGCGACTTCGAAGCCGGTTTAATGCGTCTGTTTCAGAAATCGCTGCACAGGACAGCAAGCAGTTGGCCGTGATTGGAATTTCGGCGGTCAGTAATGATGGTTCGCATCTGGATGAGCAGTTGGATAAGATTGTTAATTTCATCGTCAACGACGGGCGGTTTTATGTGGGCCATATCGACCGGGAAACCTTCACGGCAAATGAAAAAGAACATCTCGATCGTTTGTGAATAATCCGGCCGTCTCTATGCTTTTATGCGTCCGGCTTTAGATCATCTTGGATGGCAGCGGTTTTGTAAATTTTCATACCGCGGGCAAGGTAGTTAGACAATGCACCTTCATGGTCAAGGGTACAGGTATGCACCCAAACGCGTTTGGCATCCCACATCCATGCCAACCGAATCGCCTCTGTCAGCATATAGCCGCCATACCCCTTTCCGATACATTCCGGAAGCAGACCGAAATAACTAATCTTTATATTGCGTTCAGCCTGTCGAACCAACTCAAAATAACCTGCGATGCTGCCCTGTACAGACGCCAGCCACATCCGTACATTCTCATCGGCTATATACGCGCCCCATTGGTCGTCGGACCAGCAAAGCCGATCCTTCCAATCCCAATTCCGGCCCACCCACTGATACATAAACTTACACAAATCCGGCTGCCGGAGCACACACTCTAAAATTCGCAGTGGTGGTTCAGGGTTCAACTTCGCACGCAGCCACCCCGGGGCAAGCATCTCAAGATAGGTTATGGTCACCGCTCTTTTGGGCATATTTCCTCTGATCGCCACAACAAAATTACATGGGCGGTCGTGAATCGGTCAGACAAAGGTCGACAAGTTCGTCGATATTGGCGGTACCGGCACACATGACGGTGTCGGCGGCGCCCCAGTAGAGTTTCAGCGTGCCGTCATCTTCGGGCACCGCGGCGCAAGTGAAAACGACATTATGCACATAGCCGACCAGTTCCCACGGATCCTCCGGCGTGAGAATCCATCGGTCACAGACGCCAAGAATGGTCGCAGGGTCGTCGAGTTTATGAAGGCATACGCCCAACCGATAGACACTGCCGTCCATCGTGGGGAATACACCGTGGTAGATGTTCAGCCAGCCCTTTTCGTGTTTGATCGGCGGTGCCCCGGGGCCGATCTTCATCTCGTCCCAGTGATAGGTGACGGGCTTCATGATGACCTTGGAATCGCCCCAGTGGATCAGGTCCGGCGAATACTCACACCAGATCGACCAGGGGCTGATATCTGAGTGCGGCCGGTCCAGCTTGACATACCGCCCGTTGATTTTTTCGGGAAAGATGACCGTATTGCGATAGTCGGCCTGCGTGATAAAGGCGATGCGTTCGATAGTGACAAAATCAGTCGTCCTGGCCAGCCCGATCCGCACACCGTGTTTGGAATAGGCACTGTAGGTAATATAATATGCCCCATCATCCAGCGGATTAATACGCGGATCCTCCACGCCGAACGCCTCATACACTGCAAAATCACCCTCTTTAGCGGGCGTCATAAACGGTTCCGACTCGACGTTAAAGTTGAACCCGTCGTCGCTGACCGCCTTGCCGATGATCGACCGCCCGGTATCCAGATGCGAGCGAAACAGCATAATATACTGTCCGTTATGCTTGACCACGCCAGCATTATGGACCGTCTCGACCTTATACGGCACATCCGCTTTGGTCAAAATCGGATTGCCCTCGTAGCGCGTCACAAATTCTTTTCGCATAATGTTTCTCCTGTTTCGCTCTGGATGCCGGATCATGTCCGGCATGACAGTTTGCTAAGATTTTTGGTCTTCGATTTTGAATATTTCCGCATAG
>CALKKA010000098.1 GCA_937995495.1 uncultured Phycisphaerae bacterium | reverse complement strand
AAGATGCCGGCTGACTAACTCGTCCAACTTATTGCGGTCAATCGGCTTGGACAGGTACCCATCGCATCCCACTTCCATGCATTTTTGTTCATCACCGGTCATCGCATTCGCGGTTACCGCAATAATCGGGGTTTTGACGCCCTCACTTCGCAACTGACGCGTCGCATCATAACCGTTGAGATGCGGCATCTGCATGTCCATCAAGATGACATCAAAGGATTCAAGCTCACATTTCTCGACCGCTTCCAATCCATCATCCGCAAGGGTCACTTCCAATCCCATTCTCTGCAGAAGAATGGCGATTAACTTCTGGTTGGACGGATTATCTTCGGCCACCAGGACTTTTCCACTATACATAACGGTTCCTTTCTCTGTTTCATGCATCTCGTTAATCTCGTCAACCGGCAGATATTTATTCCACATCGGTGTGTCCTCATCCGGCCATTGAACGCCTGCGGGGATTTCAATTGTAAAAACGGATCCTCGCCCTTCTGTGCTAACCACGAAAATCTCGCCTCCCAACAGCTTGATAAGTTGCTGGGTGATCGACAGGCCTAAACCAGTCCCGCCGTATTTCCGGGTCGTCGCGCTGTCAGCTTGCGTGAAGGACTCAAATATCAAGGGTAGTTTTTCTTCGGAAACTCCGATTCCGGTATCTTCGACATCAAAACGCACGAAAACTTTACCGCGGCGCTGCTGAAGCGTAACATTGACATAGACATAACCGGTTTCCGTAAATTTGATCGCATTGTTTACCAGGTTGATCAGGCATTGACGCAATCGCAGAGGATCCGTTCTGATCACCGCCGGAATGGGATCGCACTGCAAGACTTCAAAGTGAATCTTCTTTTGCATCGCACTGGGACGCAGCATTGATTCGATCTCTGATAGCATGTCGCCGATTTGACAATCACAGGCCTCAACGGTCATCTTGCCCGACTCGATCTTTGAGTAGTCCAAGATGTCGTTGATCAACGTCAGTAAGTTTCGGCTGTTGCTTGCGATCATGTTGATGTAAGACTGATGCTCCTGCTTTATATTCTCTTCGGAAAGCACCTGGCTAAATCCCATGATCGCATTCATCGGAGTTCGCAATTCATGGCTCATATTGGCCAGAAAGTCACTTTTAGCCCGATTGGCAGCGGCGGCCTCATGGGCCAGCGCCTTCGCATGCTCTTCGGACTGCTGACACTCTGCAATTTTACGGCGCAGATTTTCATTGACCTGCTGAAGCTCAAATGTGCGTTTACGGACTTCTGCGTCGAGTGTTTCGTAGAGATTTTTCAATTTCTCTCTCAGGCGATTAAAACTCCTTGCCAGCAGCCCGATCTCATCCTGTGAGCGGGTTTCCAGCGGTGTAAAACAAATATCCTGCTGCTGATCCGTTGCTCGGCAGAAATAGGCTGCAATCTTTTTTAAAGGCCTGCCAACAAGCCATTCAAACGAGCAGTAGATCGCGCCAAACAGCCCCAGCAAAGCAAACGAAAGAACGGAAAAGCGTGATATCGTCTGCTCATTGACCTGGCTTCGATAGCCCTCCAGCGGAATCGCAATCATCCTCAGCTCAGATCGTGGGTCGGTCAAAGACAGATCATTTCGTTCCATCCTGAATTTTGTCAGATAGTTCCGGTCATTGAATTTAATGACCCGGTCAAGTGTTTCCAGTGTGGGATTGCTCTCGAACATACGGTACACGCCAAGCCCCTCTGGGCCACTGCGGCTAAGCACCTTACTCAACTGCTGGCCGCTGGCACGAATGATGACCTGAGGGTAGGCGCTTTGGACCTTTTCGAAAACCCGCTCAATCGTTTCAAATCGCCGAGCGACCTCCGCTTGGTTCGACACAGAAGGACTCGAAGTTGTTGTGTCAGAATCACTGTCGATCTCTTCAAGGGCGATCTCAAAAGCCATCGCCAACTCAGCTTGTTGCCCCAGCATCTGCTGTAAGGACTCGTGGCTGCTTTTCCATGTCTGATGAACAAGAAAGAGTGAGAAAGCCGTTGAGAATAGACCGACCGCCAACAGGAATTTCATCCCTAAGCCTGAATACGACCGCATTTTTATCTTATTTTTTACCATGCATCGGCACCTCATTAAAGAGGGTCATTCTGTCTCTATTATCGACGCGGGGGATGAAGTGATTAACCTGCAAAAGGCTAAATAGGCGTTTGGGCCCTTTGGGGGGAAAATATAATATGCGGGGCTAATTGGCGTCCGATATTGTAAAGCAATAATAGAGACTTGATCTCTCTGCGGACGTTTTAGGCACTGAGAGTGGCTTTTCGAAGTTTACCGCGACAACGGTCACATTGACAAGCGTTGACCTGGCGAAGACTTGAATGGCCAAGCAGTGTCTTGCTTTCGATAAGTTTGGCACCTTTGGCCTTCATCTTTCGAAGCGAGATATCTGCGACCGATTTTTCGCTGGACCCGACCGCGTCAACCAGAACTGTGACAGACTTGCCGCGTGTCAGCATTCCCAGAACCGTATAGAGTACCGATGTCTCCGTCGAACCGCCGATAACGATAAATTCGGACGCCTTGGCCTCTGTCAGGATCCGTTCGGCACGGGGTTCATCAAAGGGGTCTGGGGTCCGCTTGCAAAGAATGATCTGGTCGTTGTTTTGGAGCAGATCACGAGAAAAATCGGTTGTATCGCCGGAGTCGAAAGTGAGTCGACGATTCCGAAGGGTATAAGGAACCTTGCAGACGCCCGGGGTCCCGGACAGACAAACGTCCCCATCATGACCGTTCGGATTATGACACTGAATCGTTGAAATCACACGAACCTGGTCCCGACGCGCCCACGCCATCACGCGGCGAATGTTCGCCAAAACCCGGCGATGATTACGTACGCACGCCTTCCCATCGGCCAGAAAAAAGTCTTTCTGGGTGTCCACATCGATTACAATCCGTTTTTTTCTTAATGTCAGGATCGGTCTTATCATGGGAACCACATCACCTATCATTAATGTCTTCAATGCTTCCATGCTGTTATTACGCTGAACATCCGTGTTTGGTTCTGCTCGTATACATACTTCGAACTGAAGAATACTTGACTTAATCACTTTTATTGACAAAATGTCCTATTCTAGCTCCTGAATAGGGCGGTTGTTTCTTCTGCCAAGAACAAAAATATGAAAAAAAGAGCGGTTCAAGATTATAAAAATATATCCGTAAAACCGGAAAGTATTCCCGGAATGATCGATTTTGATGTTCTTTTCGGACGGTCGGCACCGATCGAAATGGAAGTCGGCAGCGGCAAAGGAACCTTTATTTTGGAAGAAGCCAGGGCGTTTCCGGACAAGAATTTTTTCGGTATTGAATGGGCTAACAAATATTATAAGCTCGCCGTAGACAGAATGGGGCGATGGGAGATGCGCAATGTACGCATGATGCGGACGGATGCCGCTGACTTTATTGCCGAGCACATTCCCGATGCGTCTATTGGCGTATTTCATTTGTACTTCCCCGACCCGTGGCCCAAAAAAAGGCATAACAAGCGC
>CALKKA010000097.1 GCA_937995495.1 uncultured Phycisphaerae bacterium | reverse complement strand
TCTGTTGCTACAGCAAAAAATTCTGCCGGATTGGTCGCGCCGTATTTGTTCAGCACGGAACGACGACGGCCACGCCTCTTATTGCACAGCCGTTCGTATTCGGCACTGAGTACTGCCGCCCAGCTTCGATAGCAGGAGCGGTTTTCGAGGATCGGGGCACCATCGGCATCGCCGTCTTCTTGGTCGAGTTGATGGGCGAATTCATGAAATACAACATTTCGCCCGTCCTGGACATTGCGTGCGCCGCCGGTGATACTGTCCCAGGTCAGTACAACCGGGCCGTTCTGCCATGACTCACCCAGCCGGACGCTTTTGCCCTCGACAATAAGCCCGCCGTCGTTCATCAGGCCCTTGGCGACATAGGTGTGAGGATAGACATAGATCGTCTTGAGCTTCGGGAAAAAATTGGTCTTGCGATTCAGCAGCAGCATACACGCCTGTGCGGCAATGGTGACACGCACCTCATCGGTAATCTCTTGCCCGCTGCAACCGACAAATTCCTTCTCGGCCAAAAAAACATTGACCATACCATGCAACTGTTGTTTCAAATCAGCTGGCAACCGCACGTAGAGCGGAATATTTTTTTCAATAAAAGCAGGAAACCCTTTGTCAATAGGCTTACGCATCAACACCCCGCGCCGCTTGTTCCGAAGATGGTTCTGAATTACTTTCCAGAGAATCAGCAAGGCGATTACACCAACCACTCCGATTGTAATGTGAATGCCGGTCATAATTGTGCCCCGCATTTGTTACAGAAGTTTGCGTCCGGATCGTGTTGGGTGTGGTTGCAGGTGGGGCAGGTATGGCTTTTTTTTGGTGTTTGTATGATCTGGGCGGTGACGATGCCGGTGGGGACGGCGATGATGGAATAGCCCATCAGCATGACGATAGCGGCCAGGAACTGTCCGGGGGCCGTTTGCGGGGAAATATCACCATAGCCGACGGTAGTCAGCGTTACAATCGCCCAGTAAATGCTTTTCGGGATACTGGTAAATCCGGTATCGTCCTGTGTACCCTCAATCGAGTACATCAGCGCCCCGATGATGACCACCAGCGTCAGCACAAAGCACAAAAAAACCATGATCTTCGCACGGCTGGCATACAGTGCCCGTCGAAGCAAATCGGCCTGCCGGGTATGGTTGCCCAGTTTCAATATCCGGAACACTCGCAGCACCCGCAGTATACGGATCACCTTCAGATAGCTCATGCCCCTTGCAAATAATCCCAGATAGGTTGGCAGGATCGAAAGCAGATCAATGATTCCGAAAAAGCTGATTGTGTATTTGAGTTTGGATGGAACACAATAGAGTCGAAGGATGTATTCGAGCGTAAACAGGATCGTAAAGAACCATTCCAAACCGTAAAAAAGCTCATGACACTCTTTGCTGATCGTTTCCACGCTGTCCATCATGACCACGCCCACACTGGCCAGAATACAGATGATCAGTGCGACGTCAAACGCTTTGCCGGCAGGGGTGTCGGCTTTGAAGATGACTTGGTATAGCATTTTTCGAAATGGGCTATTTCCCTGTGTCATGGCCTGCCCCCTTTATGCGTTTCTTTACCGTACGTCGGTCCAGAGCGGTTAGCTTGGCGACCTTCTCATAGGTGCCATGTTGTTTATAGAGGATCTTACAGTAACTATCGAGTAATTCATCTGCCGTTAGATTTCCTTCACGCATACTATCGGCCAGTGCCCCCTCTTGACTGCTGGATTGGGAAAGTTGTCCTTCATAATCCCGCTTAAGGATGACCCGGCGGATGCATTGGGCCAGTTCGCGCACATTGCCTGGCCAGCAATAGTCTGGTCCCCCCAGTTTTTTGTCGACAACCTCCAATACCCGTCCGATCAGATCTGTGTCCTTTGCCCCGGTTATTACACCGCAAAAATGCTCGACCAGTTCGGTTAGTTCATCCGGGTTCTCCTGTATCCGCTCGGATAATGATGGCACCCGAATACAGTCGGAACACAGTCGGTAGTAAAAATCGTCCCGAAACCTTCCTTCCTCACGAAGTTGCTCTATGGGTCGATTGGTCGCCGCGATCACCCGTCCGCCAAACCGCTGTGGCTGATGGCTGCCCACTGGGTAAAAGGTTCGCTCTTCAAGCACCTTCAGCAGTTTCACCTGCACGGGGATGCTGATTTCGCCGATCTCATCCAAGAGGATCGATCCATGCGGCCCGCATAACCCCAGTACGCCCTGATGTTCGCTAACGGCCCCTGTAAACGCACCTTTGGTATGGCCGAATAGTTCCGACTCCAATAGGCTTTCTGCAAATTGCGACAGATTCACGGGGATAAAAGTGCTGGTGAAACTGGCCATAAATTTCTGTTTTTTCTCATCGTAGGGGATAAATCCGCTCTTGCCGATAGCCGCGGCGGCGGCACCTTTGCCGCTGCCGGTCGGGCCGATCAGCAAAGTCGAAAAGTCTTCCATCTTGTCCCACATATAGAGCTCGTAATCAAATGCATCACAGGTGAATATGTTGTTCCATAATGCCATCCGTAACTGCCGCATGCAGTTGCTTTTGCCAATGAGCCCCCGGTCGATGAAATAAAATGCCCGTCGAATCTGGTAAAAAAACGCGAAGTCGTGGACGACCGTTTTTTCGCTAAAGCCCCTTTTTCGAAGTATATCGATAGCCTTAGGCGCAAACGGTACTTTCAGCGGGGTTTCGCCCGATTCCTCCTGCTTTGTAATAAACGCGTCAAACAAATCTGAGCACGAGTGATAGACATCAAATAAATAGGTATATTTCATTAACCTACGGTCACTGTCATCGAAATCCTGGAATGTCCGTGTTCCACCCACGTCAAGTTTAGCCAGTCGCTTTCGAATCGCCTCTGCAGCATATTCGACGCGTTGGCGGCGGTTTTCAGCATCATGAATTCCGCTGATCTCTTCATCGATATCCTCGCGATGCTGGCTGAAAGGGTTTGCTGCCGGGACATTGGCGACAAGCTGAAAAAACTCACGATCATCGCTTTTTAGCTTCACCTTTGACATTGATTCATCTCCAAAATAAATCTTAATGTACAATAATTGTATGTCGACTTAACATTTAATGTCAACACTGTTTTCTAGACTCTTTTTTAATTTTTAAAGAAATAAAATATAAGTCTATCTGATTAATGATGTTGCGACTGATCTATTTATTCTGGCATGTTATTTGTTGTTTATAGATTTGTGTTTTTAAAATCAAATACTGAGATATATTGGAGAAATCAAAATGGATTAATTAGTGAGTCCTTTAGCTCACGAAATCGTCGCCTTTATGATCGCAGGCATTTTGATTGCTTTTATGATCTTCTCCAATGTGCCGGTGTGATTCGCCATTGGCTGACGGGATAAAGAATAATGACAGCACTTCCCAATCAAACTCGAACGGTAACACTGCCTTGGATGGGCAAAGAGTATAGTGAACTGCTCAGCCAATCATTGACCAATCTTGGAATCAACGTTCAACTGCCGCCTTTGACAACGGATAAAACTATTAAGGTGGGCGTCAGAAACACGGCAGAGATGGTTTGTTTTCCCCTTAAGCCGACACTCGGTAATTTTATTGAAGCACTGGACAATGGTGCCAACACGCTGTTAATGTATGATTCCCAGGGACAATGTCGGCTAAAACACTATTGCAAAATTCAGGAGTTTACATTGAAGGGGTTGGGGTATGATTTTGAAATGTATAATATTAATTTCGGTAATGTCTTGCCCGTCTTGCAGGCGTTAAGTGGAACCTCATACCTTAGGATCTTGCGGGAGCTTTTTCACTTTTATGGGCAAATAAAGAAAGTCGACAAAAGGAAAATAAGGTGGTCTCACAGAAAACCAAATATTGGGATCATTGGAGAGATTTTTACATGCTGCGACGAACGGATCAACTATGGGATCGAAGAGAAGATCAGTAAACTTGGCGCGAAACCCGTGAATACTGTGGCGTTGTCTTCTTTTATTAAGGATGGCTTTTTTAAGAAGACACATTTGCCGACCAAGACAAGGCGCTACGGTAGAGAGGCCCAAAAATACCTAAACGGAACTTTGGGCGGACATGGCCTTGAGAATATCTCGCACCTTCTTGAATTGGTGGATAAGAATATTGGCGGTGTGATCCACCTGTTGCCTATGAGCTGTATGCCGGAGACATCGATCGAACCATTTGTTAATACGATCTGTCGCGACAGCAATACACCATTGCTTCGGATTCCAATCGATGAAAATACAGCGGAGGCAAATCTAGAAACACGGCTCGAGACATTTGTAGAACTGATCAAAATGCGAGGTGAAAAATGAAAACATATATCGGGCTTGATGTTGGAAGTGTATCCGTCAAGCTGGCACAAATTGATGAGGATGAAAACCTCCTCAACTCGATCTATCTAAGGAATCATGGCCTGATCGAAACCGTTAAAGAAGCGTTGGAAACGATGGTCAGTACATCCGAAATTGCCGGAATGGGAGTAACAGGCAGCGGCAGAAGGTTTGTGGGAATGTTTGTGGGTGCTGACCTGGTCAAGTCCGAGGTGCTGGCCCATACGGTCGGCACCTTATCTTTCTACCCCGATGTTCGAACGCTGATGGATATCGGCGGTGAAGATTCCAAGCTGATGACCCTCAATGGTGGTGTCCTGGAAAACTTCCGGCTGAATTCGATCTGTTCAGCGGGAACGGGGAGCTTTCTTGAATCCATCGCCAGCCGCATGGGGCTGCGTATCGAAGATGTTGGCAATATCGCCCTAAGCAGCACCCAGCGGATCGATTTTCCGTCCAAGTGTGGTGTGTTTACTCAGTCTGCGGTCGTTTCAAGAAAAAACACCGGGGCCTCTAAGGAGGATATCCTGATGGGTGTCTGTCGGTCTCTGGTATCCAACTATTTGACGATGGCGAAGGGCATCCAGCTAAATCCGCCATTTGTTTACCAGGGCGCTACCGCAAAGAATCAGGCCATCGTTTCGGCATTTGAAGAAGAATTAGGGCATCCGGTTATTGTCCCGGCGAACTGTGATGTCATGGGAGCTATCGGTGTTGGTATCATGGTCAAAAGGGCCAATCCTGAGCAGACGAATTTCAAGGGCCATGGCTTGCTGGACAAAGAATACCAGACAAAAACAGTGATTGCTGGCGGGTGTCAAAACCATTGTGATCTGACGATGCTTTACGAGGGCGGCCAATACGTTGGGTGCATTGGTAACAAGTGTGGAAGATGTGCGGCAGGCATTGAGCAGAAGAAGCGAAAGGTACTCTTGTGTGCCTGATTACAATAATATGTTATTTAAAATGGCTTATGAAAGGAGAACTGAAATGAAGCAGGCGATCTTAACAAGTGGATTAGTGTTGCTGTTGTTGTTGTGCGGTACTGTTTATAGCAGGGAACAAGAAGAAATGTCAGTTGCTGAAAAGGCTTTCCAACTCAGGATAGATGGAAAGAGTCAGCAGGCAAAAGAGGTGTTGAGCAAGTATTTGAAACAGGACCCCAATGATGCAATTACCCAGTTCGAATATTCCAGGACACTCTGTTACCTGTTCGATCTTGAGTCAGCCGAAAAGCATGCGGCACTGGCAGCAAAGTTGGATGAGGATAATCCACGATACCATTACTGGCAGGGCATGTGTGGGACGTATCTGTATATCGATCAGGCCCATCATAAGGGAAATCTGGATTCTTCGATCATCAAACGGTCGATGGCGGCATTTGAGAAAGTGATTGAGTTAAAACCGGATTATCACGAGGCGCGTTACTTGCTGATAAACCTGTTTAACAACAATGAGGCTGATCAAGGCGGCAATCCGAAAAAAGCACGACAGCACGCTGAATACTTAATGGAGAATGATCTGGATTATGGGTTGCAGGCGTTGATGGTTGTGGAGCAGAATCAGTCGCTGGACTGGAAGATCAAACAGTATCGAGATGCCTTGGTCAAGGAATCGGATAATGCCGGTTTGCATGCCGGAATCGCATTACTGTATGCTGAGTCTGGTCAAATGGACAAGTCACAAGAGCATATTAACAAGGCAATTGAGCTGGATGACTCTCAAAAGGATGTGCTGCTGGATGTTATCTTTCCGCTCGCAATGAAAAAGGATTACGAAACGGCAAAATCTCTGGTACGGCGATATCTGGAACTGGCCGTTGACGAACCGGCTGCCATGCGGGCCTTTGGGACATTTTATCTGGCAAAACTTGAGAAGATGAGTGGAGACCCCAATGCGGATAAAACATTGGAGCAATCCCGACAGATCGATCCGGGTGTCTGGATGACAATGAAAGCGCCGCCGGCGATGTTGTTTGAACCAATTGGATAATAACCGGACACTGACTTTATGCAATGGTGGCAGAAGGAGTTCTTCGGACGGAAAATTGAATAGTTGTGTTTTTGGAGTTGGTATGTTACAAATACTGGGTAAGATAAGGACTAATCAGGAGCAGGCAACGTTGAAGGATCGACCAGACATAGAACCGCTTGCCGCGGCTGACCCTGCGGTATATTCGGAGGCAGCAAAGGGCTATTTTGTGCATTATGGTCTGGATTGCCAGCAGTCTGATACGCAGCATCTGTTTGGTTCGTTTAAGTCGGGGGGATTCAAACTTGCCGCCCATCTCTATGAACCTGCCGAGTATACTGCGACCGTTGTGCTTTTGCATGGATATCTCAATCACACCGGTCAGTTCAGACACTTGATCCGGTTCCTTCTGGAGCATGGCTATGCGGTGGCCGTTTTTGATCTGCCGGGCCATGGCCTTTCCAGTGGTGAGACGGCGGCGATCCACTCATTTGATCAGTATATAGACACAACCCAGGACTTCATGCAGATCGTTAAGAGTCGTTTAGAAGGTCCGTTTCATGGGGTCGGTTTCAGTACGGGGGGCTCAATCCTCATCGAGATGCTGTTGGAAAACATGGCTGAAGATTTTGATCGGATTGTTCTGGCGGCACCATTGATTCACTGGTCTGCCTATGAGCAGTCCAAGGCGACCTATATAATTTACCGTTCTTTTACGGATAAAATTCCCCGGTTCCTCCGCAGTAATTCCTCGGATAAAGACTATCTGATCTTCAACAAAACTCAGGATTACCTGCATTCCAAACACCTCTCGCTCAAGTGGGTTAAGGCGCTGTTCAACTGGAATGAAAAAATCGAACCGATGGGCCCCTGTGATCAAGAAGTCTTGGTCATTCAGGGCGACAAAGACGGCACCGTGGACTGGAAATATAATTTGGGTTTGGTAAGGGATAAATTCCCGAATGCCCAAATACAAATGATCCCCGGCGCCAATCACGAACTGTTCAATGAGGCACCGCAATACAAACAGCAGGCGTTGAGCTTGGTTGCGGAATATTTCAGTTAGGATTAATATTTATGGACATATTTGCAATCACACTATTAATAGTGCCTCGTGTTCTCCCAATAATAATGTTGGGCATTATTTTGTTTTTTACATTTAGATGGCGAATATCCGGCAATCCACTCAGGATTTCTTTAATAGTAGCATGGACGGTTATGATTGGCAGCATCATGTACTATCTTGTAGCTATTTCTCAATCGACATCCTCCACTGCAGCAATAGGCTATTTATTTCTCACAGCTTATTCTGCCAGAAACACTTTAATCGCTTTTTTGATTACTTGGCTTACAGCATTATTGGTTAGGTTGACGTGCCGGTTATTAAAAAAGAAACTATCAAAAAAAACTGTTTATAATCTTTCATAGACACTATGCCTATATTTATCATTATACCGTTGATTGTGATTATCTTTGTGGTGCGTTATTCGATTCGGCACTGGAGAAAAGCAACATGGTATTTTAGGCTTGCAGGCTATTTGGCCCTGGCAACATTTGGAGTTAGTTTTATACTATATTGGTTTTGGATAGCTAATAACATAGCCGATGACCCTCTTTCTGGATTGGCTTGGATGTTTCTTCCCTTTTATCCAACGCTTATTGCTGGTTTGTGTTGGTGTATTGTATGGTCTTTGGGTTTTCTTGTAGATCTCCTATGGATTAAGAAAACATAATAGAGGCATCATCACTTAAGTGGAGTGTGTAGGCAATTGTTTTACAAACTCTATGATTTGTGGACTAAAATTAGGAAATAGAAAATTGACAATCGACAATAAAATGTCCCGTTCGTTCGACTGGCACAATGCCACCCAGTTTCTCGGTGCCCTCAATGACAATGTCTTCCGCTGGCTGATGGTCTTCTTCCTGATCGGCCTGCTAGGAGATGACAAGGCCTCATCGGTCACCTCGCTGACGGGTGTGGTGTTTGTCGTTCCGTTTCTGATGTTTACACCGCTGGCCGGCGTGGTTGCCGACCGGTTCAGTAAACGGGATATCATCGTCAAGGCCAAGATTGCCGAGTTGGTGTTGATGATCGCCGGATGGATTGTGTTTACCACGCAGTTTTCGATGGGCATTTATGTCGTTCTGTTCTTGATGTGTACCCAGAGCGCGTTCTTCGGCCCGTGCAAATACGGCATCATCCCGGAATTGGTGCATAAAGATCAGATTTCAAGGGCGAATAGCTTCCTCGAGGGCATGACCTACCTGTCCATCGTCATCGGAACGGCCTTTGCCCCGTGGCTGGCAAATCTCCTCAATCGGAATTTCATGTGGGCCTCACTGGCGTGTGTCATTTTTGCGTTGATCGGAGTATTGACAAGTTTCAAGATCGGCAAAACCCAACCCGTTTCAACCGGCGAAAAGCTCTCGGAGCAATTTTCGATCTCAGAAATAACCCATGTTTTGAAAACTATTTGCGCGGATAAATACTTGCTGATGACCGTATTGGCCAGTGCGTATTTCATGCTGCTGGGCGGGTTTTCACAGATCAACATGATTCCTTACGGCATGGAAGTCTGCAACTTCACCGATATGCAAAGCGGCTATCTGTTTTTGATCGCCGCCATCGGTATCGGAATCGGCTCATGGCTGGCGGGTAAACTGTCCGGTCGCAGTGTTGAATTCGGGATTGTTCCGATGGGGGCGGTCGGCATGGCCGTAACGGCGGTGGGGTTGGGATGGATCGGCCTGCACGGCCCCGTCAGCGGTGCCCCCTTAAAGGCGATTTTTGTGCTGATTTTCTTTTTCGGCATCGGCTGCGGACTGTTCATTGTGCCGATTCATGCATTTATTCAGATACGAGCTCCCCAGGCAATCCGTGCCCGGGTCATCGCGGCGTCCAGTTTCCTGGGTTGGATCGGCGTGCTCCTCGCTTCGGGCCTGCTGTGGCTGTGCTGCGGCGTTTTAGGCATCAGGCCCAGTACGATGTTCTTAGGGTTGGGTATTTTAACAATGATTCTTGCTGTCGCTGCGGTCATTGTGCTGCCGGACTTCCTGGTTCGGCTGATTTTGGTGCTGCTGACACGCACGATCTACCGCATCCGCATGCGCGGCGAAGACAATGTGCCCACCGAAGGCCCGGCGTTGATCGTGTCCAATCATGTCTCATGGGCTGATGCGGTGGTGCTGATGGCGACCCAGCAGCGGCGGATCCGGTTTGTGATGGATCGGGCGATCTCACAGAATCGCTGGATCGGCTGGATGTTCCGCCTTGGACAGGTCATCCCGATCAGTGCAGCAGACCCGCCAAAAAAGATTGTAGCCGCTCTTCGAGAGGCCCGTCAGGCAATGGACGACGGCTATCTGGTCTGCATTTTTGCCGAGGGCACGCTCACCCGTACCGGCTTGCTCAACAAGTTTCGTGGCGGATTTGAGAAGATTACCAAGGGTACCGATTATCAGATCATCCCAACCTATATCGGGGGTCTCTGGGGCAGCATTCTCAGTCATTTCCACGGGAAAATTCTGAGCGCCATGCCTCGAAAGCTGCCGTACCCGGTGGGCGTCCATTTCGGTAAACCTCTGCCTGCGGACACCTCTGCGCAGGATTTGCGTCAGCGGATCGAAGAACTCTCAGTCGATTTCTTTAATGCCAAAAAGTCTAAACGGCTTAGTTTGGGTGAACGCTTTGTCAAGTCTGCCCGATGTTATTGGTTTAAGCCCTGTATGTCCGATACTATGGGCAAAAAGCTCAACTTCGGCAGGGCACTCATCGCGTCTGTGGCGCTGGCCGAGAAACTTAAAGTGCGAACCGTCAGCCAGCAGAATGTCGGCATCTTCCTTCCCTCATC
>CALKKA010000096.1 GCA_937995495.1 uncultured Phycisphaerae bacterium | reverse complement strand
AGAGCGGCAATGTCATTGGTATTCATCCCTGCTGTAATACGTTTTTTTGTAAGCTCTGGAAACGAATTTCCCATTCAATCCCTTATTGATATAAACCACAAATAGTTTTACCTGTATATACTTATCGGTGATTTATATGCTTAGAGACAATTCTTTTTCTTTGACGAACGTGCCATCATCTTTTGAGAAAAAGAATTAGTGTATATTCGTGTGCATTCGTGGTTCTTAGAGCCCTATTTCAGGATCACTTTTCCTGAACCTGCGGTAATCGTGCCGATCTTGTAAACCTGCTCTCCATAGTGGGTCAGTTTTTTCTGAATCGAATCTGCAAAGTCAGGTGCAACGACCAATACATACCCAATACCCATATTGAACACACGGAACATTTCGGTGTCCTCGACGGGCCCTTGTTCCTGCAGGTAAGTGAAAATATCCGGCACCGGCCATGATTTTGTTTTCAGCACCGCATTACAGTTGTCGGGGAGCACCCGGGGGATGTTGCCCACCAGACCACCGCCGGTGATATGTGCCATGGCGTGGACGACCTGTTTGACTTTATAGCTGCGGAGTAATTTGACAATCGGCTTGACATAGATACGCGTCGGTACCAGCAAGACATCGCCCAGACACCGCCCATGGAGTTCGTCGATAGGGTCGGTGAGATTGAGCTTATGTTTTTTGAAGCAGATATTGCGGACGAGGGAGTAGCCGTTGCTGTGGATACCCGATGACCTCAGTCCCAGGATGACATCGCCTTTTTGCACATTGCGACCGGTAATGATCCGGTCCCGCTCAACCACACCGACCGCGAATCCGGCCATATCGTACTCATCTTTTCCGTAAAGGTCCGGCATTTCTGCGGTTTCTCCGCCGATGAGTGCACAATCGGCCCATCGACACCCGGCAGCGACGCTTTCGACCATCTGTGCAACGTGTTCGGGGTCAAGGTGATTGACGGCAAGGTAATCCAGAAAGAACAGGGGTTCGGCGCCTTGGACGATCATATCATTGACGCTCATCGCAACCAGGTCGATGCCGACGCCGTCATAGCGTCCCATCTGCTGCGCGATAATAACCTTTGTGCCGACGCCGTCTGTGCAGGCGACGAGTACGGGGTTCTTGTAGTTTCGCTTGAACAGTTTTTCGTCATAGTCCAGACGAAAGAGACCGGCGAACCCGTTTTCCAGTCCGATCACCCGCGGACCGTGCGTTGAGGCAACCGACCGGCTGATGCGTTCGACCATGCGATCGTTAGCATCAATGCTGACGCCGGACTGCTCATAGCTGAGAAAATCATCCTTGCTCATTCCATCTCGCGTTCATCAAAAAGTTGCATTTGGTGGCGTTCCATTGAAAATTTGTTAACCACTTTGCTGACGGGAATCGTGTATTGGCCGCTCCAACAGGCGTGGCAGTAGTGATCCGGCGGCAGGGAGGCACATCCCAGCAGGCCTTCCAGGGAAATATAACCGATGGTGTCAACCTTCAAAAACTTCCGTATTTCTTCCATATGTTTTTTTTGGTTTGCGAGGAGTTCTTCGTGTGTTGGAAAGTCAACGCCATAGAAACAGGGGTGTTTGATCGGTGGGCAGGCGACACGCATATGGATTTCTTTGGCCCCGGCCTCTCTGAGTGAATTGATCTTGCCCTTGGTGGTTGTTCCGCGAACAATGGAATCATCGACGACAATGACCCGCTTGCCCTCAACAACACTCTTGACAACGGTCAGTTTGAGTTTGACCGCCATGTCACGCATATCCTGGGAGGGCGACAGGAAAGTGCGGCCGACATAATGGCTTCGCACAAAACCCATATCAAACGGGATGCCGCTTTCGTTAGCATATCCAACTGCGGCACTGGTACCGGAATCAGGAACCGGGATAACAATATCCGCATCGACAGGATGTTCAATCGCCAGTTGCCGCCCGCTGCGAACTCGGACATCGTGGACACTTTCGCCAAAGATCATACTGCTCTGTTTGGAAAAATAGACATGTTCAAAAATACAGTGGGCGGGTTTGACCGTTCCGGGTTTGACAAAGAACCGACTGCTGAGCCCGTTTTTGTCCAGCGTAATAATCTCGCCCGGCTCAACATCCCGGATGTACTCGGCATCAATTGAATCCAACGCACAACTTTCACTGGCGACACAGTAGGCACCGCTTGAGGTTTTTCCCAAGCAAAGCGGCCGAATGCCGTAGGGATCCCGTGCCGCTTCAATGCGGTCCGGAAACAAGAACAAAAGGGAATAGGCGCCCTGCAGATGATTCAATACATGCCCCAGAGGATCCGGTTTCATGACATGGGTCGGTTTGGCCATTAAGTGGACAATGATCTCAGTGTCGTTGGAGGTCTTGAAGATATGTCCGTAGGCCTCATACTCATCACGCAACAAAGGGGCGTTGATCAGATTTCCATTATGCGCGACCGCGACCTGCCCCTGTGAGAACTCGCTCAAAAATGGCTGTGCATTCGTGGGGTTGCTGGAACCGGTAGTCGAATACCGTACATGGCCGATGGCTGTCGAGTTATTCAGGCGTTCCAGGACACCGCGGCCAGCACGAAAAACGCGACCGACCTGCCCCATACCCGTAAAACAGTGAATACATTCCCCATCACTGGAGGCAATTCCGGCCGACTCCTGGCCGCGATGCTGCAAGCTGTGCAGCGCAAAATACGCTTTCTGTACCGCATCGGAGTCGCCATAAATCCCGAATATGCCGCACTCTTCTTTTTTATCTGCCATTGAAACCCCGTTAATATCGAAATCACATGCCATTGAATCGGTACTCTACCCAAAGGGAGTGTTTAAGTCAACGCTTTTGTGTTTGCAAAGATAACACTGGAAATGACGGAACTGTTTCTGTATAATACCCGGCTTTTACAAGAGTATTTTTAAGGATAACGAGCATGGAAATGAAAGTCAACTTGTCCCGTCCGGATATTACCGAAGCTGAGATCGAAGCGGTTTGTCAGGTGCTGCGAAGCCCCAACCTGTCTTTGGGTCCCAAGCTTCGTGAATTTGAGCAGGCATTCGAACACTATAT
>CALKKA010000095.1 GCA_937995495.1 uncultured Phycisphaerae bacterium | reverse complement strand
AGATTTTGGAGATGTGCCATTTTGATGGCAAAGTTGGTGTTTGAATGTACAGCATAACGGAACGTTTCGATTAGCGGCTTGACAAAGCTGATATTGGTTGCTCTAATTTTTTTTCAGACACGGAAGATTATTTTAAGGAGTGGTTGCGACCCAGGAAGTCCTGGTAGCGTGACAAACAAAGTGACAACATCTTCGCCATCGAGACCGGTGAACTTGGCAATGTCCGCTCCACCAGGGGCTTGTTGTTCCGTGAAGATTTCTATATCATTTTTAAAACGTGTGAATAGGAGATGTCAGATGAAAACGGCCATGCCGGTATTGCGAATTTCAGATTATATCGGGGCTTGCAAAGTTCGATGCGGTATTGGGCGAATGCGATATGCGGTAGAACCGGGTATTTATTCTATAAACCAGCCTGATGCCGATTCTCCTGTTTTGGTGTCCGCTAATTACAAACTCAGTTTCGATCACTTGCGAAGCAAACTCGTCGGAATCAGCGCCTGGATACTTGTTCTTGACACCAAGGCCGTCAATGTCTGGTGCGCCGCAGGCAAAGAGACCTTTGGGACAGAAGAACTGGTCAGCAGGATAGAATCGTCCGGTTTGGCTGATCTTGTTCACCACAGGAATCTCATTGTGCCGCAACTTGGCGCGGTGGGGATCTGTGCACATGAGGTTCGCAACCGGTCTGGATTTTCGGTTATTTACGGGCCTGTCAGAGCCGCCGATATCAAAGCATTCCTCGATTCAGGATGTCAGGCTACGGAAGACATGCGGCGGGTAAGGTTTCCGTTGTATGACAGACTGGTTGTGACGCCGGTTGAATTTATCGGTGGTCTCAAATACCTGGCCATCGCTTTGCTTTGCTTTTTTGCCTTGGCCGGATTCAGCGGCAGAGAGATGTGGCGTGAGGCAATGGTTCACCATGGGTTTAAATCGGTTCTCATCATAGTTGCCGCCTATGTCGCCGGAACCTGTGCGGGGCCTGCCTTGCTGCCGTGGTTGCCGGGAAGAAGTTTTTCGTTCAAGGGGGCCGTGCTGGGTGCATTCGTTGCCGCCATAGTATGTATCACGGGGGTTACCGGAAATTGGATGAGCAGTGTTGCATGGCTGCTCATTATTGGGGCTATTTGTTCGTATCTGGTGATGAATTTCACAGGATGCTCGACGTACACGTCACTTTCCGGCGTAAAAAAGGAAATGCGAATAGCCGTTCCGCTGCAAATCATCGCGGCGGTATTGGGAACTGTATCGTGGGTGGTGCTTCGGCTTATATAAGGAAACTCTATGAAACTCAGGTATCTTCGAAATGTCGTTACGTTGGAACTGAATGTTGAAAAATGCATCGGCTGCGGCATGTGTGTCGCAGTGTGCCCCCACAGGGTATTCCAATTCGAAAATAAAAAAGCGGTGATAACCGACAAAGATGCCTGTATGGAATGCGGTGCCTGCAGCCTGAACTGTCCCGTTGAAGCGATCAATGTGGAGGCAGGAGTGGGCTGTGCAGCCGCCGTTATAAACGGTTTTCTTGGAAAAACAGGATCAGAATGCTGCTGTTGCGATTCAAAGTCAAAATGAAAAAACCAGACAGTTCGCTATCAAATTTGCAAATGACGGACTAATTGCCAACAACTAACAGCTAAAAGCTAAAAAATGAAATCCCTATACCGTCACAAACAAAGCGGCGACATCTTCGCCATCGAGTCGGTTGCTGATATCTGGCATCTGAGGTCTGAGCACTGCCCTATCACCCAGTTCAACCAAAACCATTTATTTGAATAAAGGAAATGGCTTTGACGGCCAAAGGCATTATTTTTGATCTTGACGGGACATTGGTTGATACACTGGATGATCTGACTGACTCCATGAACGCCGTGCTGACACAGCTTGGGCAACCCGTACGGTCTCCGGATGAGTGCCGAACAATGATCGGTCACGGGCTGCATACATTTGCCGCACGTGCATTGGGTCCGCAGCAGGCTCATCTTACTGATACATTGGTCGCAAGGATGGTCGATTATTACCAGGGCCACTGCCTGTTGAAAACGGTTTCATATTCCGGCATCGACGAGGTGCTGCAGGTTCTTTTGCAACGGGGCATTCGATTGGCCGTCTTAACGAATAAGAACCAGCGGGTGGCTGAGATGATCTGCCGCCATTATTTTGACCCTGATGTATTTGATCCTGTCATCGGAGCGGCCGAAGGCCGTAAGGTCAAACCCGATCCGCAGACGACGCTGGATATTCTGAAGCAGTGGGACCTCAGCCCGGATGAAGTCTTGTTTGTCGGTGACAGTGAGCCTGATATCCACACGGCCATCGCGGCTGGTGTTCGGTCTGTCGGCTGTGAGTGGGGATTTCGTTCGAAAGATCAGTTGCTCGAAGCCGGAGCGGTAATCATCATCCAGCACCCCAACCAAATCCTTGAATGGATCGACTGAGTGATTTTAGGCCGATCTCGTCAGAGGGCGTAAAGGCACAGGGTGTTATTCAGAGGCCGGTTTTATGAGCCATTGATCGGACATGATGCTTAGATCGTTTGGATCAACAAACCAATTGTTGTCAATGTCGGCTAGCTGACAGGGGATGTTAGGGTCTGTGACAGGTGGAGGATAATCATTCGGGTCGCCGGGAAAATTGGGCTCATTGATATCAATGTCCGGGCAGAAAGTAAGCCATGCTTCAGAAATGATCGAATAGTCCAGAAGATCGACATCACAATCCCAATCCAGATCGGCGATAGGTTGGCCGCCCCTGCAAATACGTAAACCATCGATTGCAAAATAAGAGTTATAGATGGTATCTTTAAAGTCAGTCACTTCACACCGAAGAAAATAAGGACCCACTTGGTTAGGTTCTACAGTGTGCGAGAAGGTGATCCAACCCCCGGTTTCCGGACTCAGCTCGAAAGTGGACCTGAAACTTTCAATGGTCTCAACATCACATTGGGCACCGGAGATCAAAACATGCTCTACAGAGTCGGGGTAATCATTGGGATCAACTGCGAGTTCAAGAAAGATACTTGCATAGTCATTAAATGGCCTATAATCAGTTGTTCCAAAGAAATAAGCGCCTATGATTGTGTCGCCTGCATACAGGAAAACCTCCTCAGATATCTTGGAGCTTGTTACAGCGCCATCGGGAACAGCGTCATAGCCGCCCGTCGATAACACGACAAAAGTGTCTCCCTGATATGGGCCTGGTATAACCCACTCGATTCTAGGCTCTGGAGGGACAAAGTCGGGGTGCAGACCCGCATAACAGTCCGCTAAAATGTCCGGGAGGGGGATACGCTCCCAGTAGATCGGGGGGGTGAAGCTTTGTGTTACTAGGTTTGGCTCGCCACATTCAAAAAGCCCGTTATGCAATACACCGGGATTATCAATATAGTTAGGATCAAAACAAGGAGAGTATTCACTGCTTGCTATCGAGCACAACAAACATTGAACAAAAAACGACCACAAAATAATTGCTGTTACCTTCATTATCTTATGAGTCCAGAATGAAATATAAATTGGGGTATAATAAGTCTTCTATAATCCTGCGTGTACACAGCAGGGAGTATAATATATATAATTATTATAACACTTTAGGGGCGGTTTTGTTTCAATTATTTGGAAATTTTATGCATTATTTCACCCCCTTTTTTCAACAAACAGCGTTTTTCAGCGTAGAAGATAGGGAAAGTTTATATGTCTGAAGGGAGGTGAAGTACGATGCAGAGACTGCATTTACATAAACCTGTTTGGATCCATGCCCATAAGCCCGATTGGCATCTGTTCGGAACCCGCTTGGAGCACCTGATCCACGACCCTCGTTTTTGGGCAGCAGTGGCCTTGATTGTGCTGTTTGGAGCGTTGATCGCCATGGTGATTTTTTCATCCGGTACGGGCACGCCGTTGGCTCCGATTTATCCATACCCACCGTATATGCCTTAAGGGATGAAATGTGGGTTCTTTTTATGCACCTGACTCAATGGTAAACGTAGAAACTAAAGAGTTTTCTCCCCTCCGACGAAGGGGCCAATGGAAGCGGGAGTGGAACTCCCCAATGGCCCCTTCCGAGTCATGCAATAATCCCCTCAACCAAACCGCTTCGCCGCCTCATCTGCCAATCCCTGATTGCGTTCGGCATAGATCGCCGTGGCGCTCATGTTGGTATGCCCCAGCGTCGCCCCGGCACATTCATACCCCATCTCTTTCCGCACCTTCGTCGCCGCCGTATGCCGCAACTGATACGGCGTCCACCTGGGCACCAGGTCCGTTTCGGTCCCGGCCGCCTTGACCTCTTCATAGGTCTCAGGATGCTGCCGCATCTTTTCATACACCCGCTGCTCGGTCAGTTTTACTTTATGCGCGATCAGCGAGACCGCCGTCCCCAATTCATACAGATCAAAGATCCAGTGCGTCGTAAAGTCACCTGAGATTCTTGTCTTTATTAAGTCATCAGCCATCATATCAGCCCCCATTTATTTCTTTTAAAACTTCCGTGCCTAAAGGCACTTTAACACCCATTCCCTTTCGTTCAACCCTCACTGTGCAACTTTTTTTCTGCAACCACGAACCACACGAAAATCACAAAACTATAGCCTTTTTATAAACTTGAAACAGCGAAGCGCTCTTTCAAGTTTTACACGCCGGGTCTCTGAGACCCTTCAACCCTGTATTTGCACCTTTTTTCTACTGCCTACTGGCTGTTCTGCCCCTGACATCTGATATCTCTCAAAGCGAGTTCCCTAGGGCCTGTCTGGAGCTGTTAAAAGAGCTTTATTAGGCTGAGATTCTATGTCGATTCCCTATCTCTTTTCATATTAACCCTAATGGATTACTAGGTTTATCGTTGACATATGGCCGCAGTTTCGGTACTCTGTATCCATCACATCGTTGATTCCGCACCGAGGAGGGTAACAGGAAAGGCAATCACGATTTGAAGGATGGAAGGATGAAAAGCTCATTCATTTTGAAGGCATTTCTAGCGGTCGTTCTCTGTCTGGGCGGTTCGGTGTGGGCCTGCCCCAGTGCCGACCTTACCGGCGACTGCCGGGTGGACATGGAAGACTTTGCGATCATGGCCTCCCAGTGGTTGAATGAAGAGTCATCTCCTTTCGTGACGACTTGGTATACGGGCTTTGCGGATGGAACAACAGTGACTCTTGCTCTGGCAGGAACGGTGAACGCAACGATCGACTGGGGGGACGGTACGATCGAATCCGTTACAACGCTCGGCCCGCATGTGCACGACTACGGCATTGACGGAATATATAAAGTTGAGGTCACCGGCACTGTAACAGAATACAACAGTGCCAGCTACGGCGGTGCGACGTCCGAGCGTGCAAAGCTGCTAAGTGTCGATAAATGGGGGCAAACCGGTTTTGTAAGAATGAGCTATGCGTTCCATTCCTGCTCGAATCTTATTTCGGTACCGGCCAATACATATGGCCTTGAAGCCGTTTTTGATATGAGTGATATGTTCAACGGCGCTTCCTTGTTCAACGTTGATATCGGCAGTTGGGACACCTCAGGCGTCGAGTATATGAATAATATGTTCTACGGTGCATCGGCGTTCAACCAGCCCATCGGCGGTTGGGATACTTCCAGCCTTATCGCCATGGCCGGGATGTTCAACAATGCTTCCTCGTTCAACCAGCCCATTGGCAACTGGAATACCTCCAGTGTCATCTACATGGAAGCTGTGTTCAAGGGTGCTTCCTCATTTAACCAAGACATCGGCAGTTGGGACACCTCCAGCGTTGAGTATATGGGGGAGATGTTTCGCGGTGCATCTTTTTTTAACCAGGACATAGGTGTTTGGAATACTTCCAGTGTCTGGGACATGGGCTGGATGTTCGATGGTGCTAGTTACTTCAATCAGGATCTGTCTGGATGGTGCGTTCCATTGATCGTTTCTAAGCCAACTCATTTTGATCGGAATGCCTTATCTTGGAGTGAGCCGCGGCCGGTCTGGGGAACCTGTCCGCCGGCCTTTGTCACGACATGGAATACGAGTTTGGGCGCCGGTACGACAGTCACTCTTGGGCTGGCCGGAATGGTGGATGCGAGAATCGACTGGGGGGACGGCACCGTCACCGATGTGAACACCCCCGGCCCGCATGTCCATGACTATGGCGTTGACGATGTGTACACGGTCATGGTTTTTGGCACGGCGACGGCATACAACAGTTTGGACCATGGCGGCGGAACGTCTGAGCGGGCGAAACTGGTCAGCGTTGACAACTGGGGCCAAACTGGCTTTACCAGTCTGCACAATGCGTTCAATTACTGCACCAACCTGGTCTCGGTGCCCGCTGCTGTTGATGGTCTGGAGGCCGTGACCGACATGAGCCGGATGTTCATGTTGGCCTCGTCGTTCGATGCAGACATTAGTCTCTGGTACACTGGCGGCGTGACCGATATGAGCGGGATGTTCTACGATACGCCGTTCAACCAGGACATCAGCGGCTGGAATACTTCCAATGTGACCAGTATGTACTGGATGTTCTTCGAGGCATCTTTGTTCAACCAGCCCATCGGCGGCTGGGACACCTCGAATGTTGAAGACATGGATTTGATGTTCTACGGTGCCTCGGTGTTCGACCAGGACATCTCCGGCTGGTGTGTGACAGGCCTTATTACTTCACCGCCGACCAATTTTGATGTCGGCACACCCGCCAGTTGGGAGGAAGCAGAAAAACCGGTCTGGGGAACCTGCCCGCCGTAATGAAAGGCACTTGATCAATAGTAACCACAGGCGGGAGGTTGACGCTTCCGGGCTTTTTTTCTTGCCTTCTGACCTGAGATTGCTATAATTAAGTCCTTGGAGAGCTATTTTCAGTTTACTTTTTTTGGAGGTACGAGAAATGAAAAGTGAACGCGTGTCAATTTGGATACTCGTATTTGTATTCGCCCCCCTTGCAGCTGCTGATGTGACTGTCCCTACGCTCTTTAGCGACCATGCGGTACTGCAGAGACACATGGCGGTTCCTGTCTGGGGCACGGCCACTTCCGGCGAGCAGGTGACGGTTGATTTTGACGGCCAATCCAAAACCACCGTTGCCGGCGGAACCGGTGACTGGATGGTATACCTTGATCCGATGGCAGCGAGCAGTTTACCCAGCCACATGGTCATCACCGGTAATAACGTGATCACCATTACCGATGTTCAGGTGGGGGAGGTCTGGCTCGGCAGCGGTCAATCAAATATGCAGCGGCCGTTACAAGACGACTGTGATGGAGAAGCAGCGATTGCAGATGCCACTAATTACAATATGCGGTTTTTTAATGTCAACGCCAATGGCAATAATGTTGCGGCGACAACCTGGGACATCAGTGATTCACGTTCGGCGCCTTTGATGTCGGCGGTTCATTTTTACTTTGGTCGTCATCTTGCGCAGGAAGACCCCAACGTTCCTGTCGGTCTGCTCAGTTCTTCGGTGGGTGCAACGGCCATCGAAAGATGGGCTAGCTGTGCCGGAAACGGCGGGTTGTATACACGTCAGGTCCTGCCGATGGCGCCTTATGGCCTCAAAGGAGCGACGTGGTACCAGGGTGAGTGGGATTCGAGAAGTGCAAATGACTCAGAAAAGTATTACTGGCAGATGCCTTGTCTTATTGACGAGTGGCGAACCGATTGGGGACAGGGAGATTTTCCGTTCTATATCGTTCAGATGCCCAAGATGGGCCTTAGCAGTATTCATATCGTTCGCGATGCCGAATTGCAGACAGCGCGGAATGACCCAGCGGTAGAGATGATCGTCACGATCGACAATCCGGGCCGTGATGTTCACCCGCCCTGCAAAGATACGAACTTTGGAGTTCGTCTGGCACTGCTTGCACGAAAGTTTGAATATGGTCATACCATCGATGCAAGGTCGCCTTTTTATAACGAGATTGCTTCTTATGTATCCGGCGATACGATCAATGTTGTCTTCGACAATGTTGCCGATGGTCTTCAATCCAGCGGCGGCCCATTGGCATTATGGGAGATAGCGGATGCAAGCGGCAGTTATGTCACAGCTGATGCGGTTATCGTGGGTTACGATACCGTTGCAGTGTCAAGCCCCTTGGTTTCACACCCGGTTTCTGCCAGATATGCATACAGTACAAATCCTGAAGGCAATAACCTGATCAACTCGGCAGGCTTGCCAGCTTCACCTATTCGGGAAGTGACCCCGGGCGCCAGTGGTACGGTTTGTGGTGATGGAATATGTGATCCGGGTGAAGATGAGTGTAACTGTGCAGCGGATTGCGGAACACCCCCGGCAA
>CALKKA010000094.1 GCA_937995495.1 uncultured Phycisphaerae bacterium | reverse complement strand
CGGTGGTGGCCGGGACAGAACACAATACGCTGGACCTGCTGCCGATACAGCCAACATGTGTGGGCGGGGTGGCGATTCCGGAAGCAGTTGACGCCATTTTCAAAGAGGGCATTTGTGTCTTGGCCGCTCACGCCTTTTTGAAAGCACACGGACAGGACGGTTTTGTTGATGGCGAACAGGCTGATACGAATGAACGCATTGAGCGGTTTAGCCGCATCGGTGCGGTTGTGTTGAAACGATATTTTGAAAAACGATAAAAGGGTCTTTGGCTTATGAGCTTAAGTACAGAAGAAAAAATCAATGTGATCGGCCCGGTGCTTCGAATGCAGTTGGGCAGAGACGGACAGTATCCAGTTGTCCGTTTTGTTGAGAAGACCGCGCGGGCCGCTATTGCACTTTCCGTTTCAGAGTCGATGGACGAGGCGGGCATGATCGAGGCCGCATCCAAAGCGTTGGGTTCTGCGTCCGGTGTTGAGGCGGTTGCTGTTGACGGTGTTGGTGCGTTTGAGGTCGACCCCATGGATGAAACATCGGCAGGCCGCGTGGCGGGCAAGGTGCTGATCGTTACTGGTGCGGCTCAGGGATTCGGGCTGGAAATCGCTCAGCAACTGGTTTCGCAGGGGGCGTGCGTTGTGCTGGCTGATATCAACGATGCCGAGGCCAATAATCAAGCCCAAGCTTTGCGAAAAGAATACGGCCCCAATCGTGCGATGGCGGTTGCCATGAATGTAACCGATCTGGCCTCGATCCAATCTGCTATCCATGAAACAGTCAAAACGTTTGGTGGTTTTGATGCTTTTATCTCGAACGCGGGTGTGCTCAAGGCTGAAAGTGTTAAAACACAGCCGGAAAAGGATTTCGATTTTTCAACGGTGGTCAATTACAAGGGATATTTTCTGTGTACCCAGGCGGCGGCAAAAATTCTTGCCCTCCAACACAAAACAAACCCTGCTTATATGAGCGATATTATTCAGATCAATTCCAAGTCCGGCTTGGTCGGTTCCAACCGTAACGGAGCCTATGCCGGCAGTAAGTTTGGCGGTATCGGCCTGACTCAATCATTCGCATTGGAGTTGATCGAAGACGGTATCAAGGTTAATTCGATCTGTCCTGGAAATTTCTTCGACGGTCCACTCTGGTCGAACCCGTATAACGGGCTGTTTGCACAATATCTGCGAACCGGCAAGATTCCCGGCGCCAAAACGGTCCAAGACGTCAAGCGGGCTTATGAGGCCAAAGTCCCCATGGGTCGTGGTTGCACAACACCTGATGTCATGGCGGCCGTGTACTATTTAATTGAACAGAAATACGAAACCGGCCAAGCCGTTCCCGTGACCGGCGGACAGGTCATGCTGCACTAAAAAGGATTACAAATGGAACAGACACTCCCTGCGACACAGAATGCAATACAGTTAATCGGTCCGGATGAACTGAAACTCAATACACAAAAAGAGGTCTACCAGCCCGGTCCGTACCAGATCGTGGCGAAGGTTGAAGCTGTTGGATTGTGTTTTTCAGATTTGAAGCTTCTAAAACAATTTGACAAGCATGTACGTAAAAGCGAAATCATCTCCGGCATGGATGCTTCGATTCTATCAGAAATTCCCAGCTATAAACCGGGCACTGAACCTACCGTTCCAGGCCATGAGGCCTTTTGCACTATTGTTTCGGTGGGGGATAAGGTTTGTTTGCACAAACTCGGCCAGCGTGTTTTAGTCCAGACGGATTACCGCTGGCTCAGGACGGCTGAATCCAACTCTGCGTTTGGATATAACTTCGAGGGCGGACTCCAGGAATATGTCCTGATGGATGAACGGGTCATAGTGGACCCGGATCGAAATGAAAGTTTTCTGATCCCTGTCGAAAAGGATTTGAGTGCCTCTTCGATTGCTCTGGTCGAACCATGGGCCTGTGTGGAAAGCTCCTATATCACCTTAGAACGAAATACGATTCTAACCGGCGGCAAGCTGCTGGTGGTTGCGGATTCGGGGCGAGTAATTGAAGGGATCCAAGGTTGTTTATCCGACAGTAAGCCGATTTCGATCACAGCTTTTTGTGCAGATACGAGTCAGTATAAATCGCTTGTCGAGCACGGCGTTCAACTGACACAGGTGGATTCTCCGGTAGGGTTGTCGGATGAAGCATTCGATGATATCATTTATTTTGGCTCTAAGAAGGAAACGATCGAAATACTGAATGATAAGTTGGCTGCCAAAGGCATTATCAATATCGTCTTAGGCGGACAGAGCATCGGCGCTGAGGTGTCAGTCGGGGTAGGTCGGACCCATTACGGGCTGACTCGATGGATTGGAACCACCGGCTCAAATGCGGCTGAAAGTTATAAGAATATCCCGGCAACCGGTGAAGTCCGTCAAGGTGACAAGGCCATTATCATCGGCGCTGCCGGACCGATGGGACAGATGCATACCATTCGTTTGGTCTGTTCGGGTGTTAAAAATATTTCGATTGTCGGAACCGACTTTGATGACGAACGGTTGGTTTCGTTAGGCGACAAGGCGAACACATTAGCCAAAGACCGCGGTGTAGCACTGTCACTGGTCAACCCGCAAAAGACACCGATGGATCAGACATTTAGCTATTTTGCCATCATGGCACCTGTCGGACCCTTGGTGGCCCAAGCGGTCAAGGACAGTACTGATGGCGCATTGATCAATATTTTTGCCGGCATCCCCGCAAGCGTCAGGCAGGACATTGACCTGGATACTTATATCGGTAACCGATGTTTTATGTTCGGCACCAGTGGCTCGCGTCTCTCGGACATGAAAATCGTCTTGGAAAAAGTCTTATCCAGCCAACTCAACACAGACTGTTCAGTGGATGCAGTATGCGGCATGGCTGGAGCGATTGACGGGATTCGCGCAGTAGAGGCGAGGACCATGGCCGGAAAGATCATTGTGTATCCGAAATTAAAGAATTTACCACTTATGCCGCTGACTGAACTAAGTGACAAATTCCCCTCAGTCGCGGAAAAATTGAACGGGGGCATCTGGACCCAACAAGCTGAAGAGGAACTTTTGAAAGTTGCTGGCTCATAAGTAGTTAATGTTTTTAGGTCACATTCAGGTGAAAAATTGAGCATAGATAACATAAAAACGTCATCTCGACTGACAGGAAAGACCGCTTTGATCACCGGGGCCGGCAGGGGGATCGGGCGTGTGGTAGCAGAAACTTTGGCAGCTGAAGGCGCTGAACTCATTCTTACCGCCCGAACTGAAAGTCAGTTGCTGGAAACGGCCAAAATAATTGATGGGTATGGAATAAAGTCTCATGTAGTTGTGAGCGATTTAGCGGATGAACAATCGATCAATGTTCTGATCGAATATGTTAAGTCCCACGTTTCTCAGTTGGATATTTTGGTCAATAACGCCGGCGTGACACATAGTGGCTCAATCAATGAAACCGCCACTGCGTCATGGGACCACTGTATGGCCGTTAATGCCCGAGCGCCGTTTATACTTTGTCGGGAACTGCTTACCCCTTTAAAAAAGTCCAAGGCAGGCTATATCATCAATATTGCGTCAGTGGTTGGTGTCAAAGGCTATGCAAAACAAACGGCTTACACCGCCTCCAAACATGCCCTTCGAGGGATGTCCATGGCTTTGGCTGAAGAATTACGGGATTCAAATATCCGTGTGCATGTGATCTGTCCTGGGGGTGTTGAAACTGAAATGGTAACTCAGGTCCGGCCGGATATTCCAACCGATGAGTTGATCCAACCGGAGGAAATCGCAGAGTTAATTATGTATTTGGTGACGCATCAGGGGAATGCCGTTGTCGATGAATTACATATTCGCCGAAAGTCGTCAAACCCCTGGTTTTAAATGGTTAGTTATGAAGGTGTCAGAAATCTTAATTCAAGAAAGTAATTTAGGAGTTGGCAATGACAGTAAACAAAAATAATTCGGGTTTGTCGCTTCATCTCCTTCTATGACATTACCATTCTTATCCTTGAATTTTGGTGGTACATAAGCCATATTTCACTTGGTTTTCTTTAAAATTACCATAATTAGGCTGAATTCCATGGCAACGCATAATCATTTTCAGAGATCTTGACAAACTTTTCACATGGACAAACAACCAGTCCAGGAGCGATTTTAAGTTTTGGGTATGTTTTCCTGAAAGCCGATATGCCCCGAACATCTTTTTTTGTGGGGTTACTGGTCAGCTTGATCTCAATGGGGAAAAGCATGCCATTTTGTTCCAGTATCAAATCAACTTCAGAAGCCCCATGGCTGCGCCAGTGATACAGTCCCAAAGGCTGCAACGCATTCGATAACTTTCGTATTTCACAGACCACAGCGGTTTCAAAGAAAGCGCCTGTCATAGGGTGTCCGCCCAGGGCGTTATGGGAAGAGATCATGTTCAACGTGCATGCTAATCCAGTATCAGCAATATAGCCTTTCGGTTTACTACTGATTCGCTTAATCGTATTGCCGGAATAAGCCGGTATCTCAAACCATTGAAATGTTGCTTGAAGAATGTTAAGCCATCTTCTTGCTGTTTGGGGTGTGATGTTAATGTCTCTGCCCAATTGTGAGTAGTTAATTTCTTGGGCTGTTAAGGCAGATACAAGCTGTGTAAACTTCCCCAAATCCTGAAGAGCGGTCAGGTCGGATATAATCCGGACATCACGCTCAAGATAAGTTTGCATATAGCTGCGATAATATGGCTGAATGAACTCTAAATCTAAAAAGTCGGTTTTAGGCAACCATCCTCTCCAGATTTGCTCATAGACTGTTCGATTTAAACCTAATCTGTCCGGAGGATTGTCAATCAGATCATTGGGCCCTGTAATCCATCGGTGCAGCCAGTTTGGTTCGGTGACTTGCTCAGATATTTCGGAAAGGCTAAACCCGGCTAGGTCTATGAATATCGCGCGGCCTGCTAGGCTTTCAGACAGGTTTTTCATCACAGCCCATTGTTGTGAACCTGTCAATATATATTGGAAAGGTTTGTGGCCGGCTTTGTCCACTCTTCGCTTGATGGCTGCTGTTAGCGTTGGCGCATATTGGATTTCATCGAGAATCAAAGGGGCAGGGTGGTTATCAAGAAAAACGTCAGGATCCGTCTTTGCCGCTCCAACATCGGTGACGGGGTCAAAAACGACCGTATCAATGTCTGGGAATGCGTGCTGCAGAAGCGTGCTTTTGCCGACCTGCCTAGCGCCCGAAATAACGACTACAGGGAAGTTCTCGGTGAGTTTTTTTATCTGGTCTGTAATAATTCGATGTTTATACATAACTAGAAATATAATGATAAGATCACTGTAAATCAAGTAAAATATGCGTGTATTTTACGATTTAGAACGTTTATTGTTTTAGGGATAGTTACTAATCACACACCAATTGGTCGATATTTAGCCGTTCAGCCAACCCTTTTTAGAGATTTGCACGGCTTATTTGTCCCGACTTCTGAACAAAAAAGCAATGATTTCTGTCGGTCCGACACTGATTATAATAGCTCTATAGGCCCAATACCGCAAGAATTTGAGTATATTGTTGCCGGTTTTGTCGGCAGATTTCGGTGAGGATTTAGGGGCGAATTATTAGCGGAAATTCAGGAAATTCTGCGTGTCACCATCCGGGCTACCGAAACGACACATATCTTTAATATGAAAAGACTTATGGAAAAACAAAGGTTACAAATACCGACAACACCGACACACATTAAGGCCCGATTCATCCCCCATATAGGGTTCATATCACCCATGTCGGTATCTTTAGGTAAGCATATGCTGTCCCCGCCATGGTGACCTAAAGATAACTTTTCTGTAACACTATTAATTGCAGAGAGTTATCTTTTTTTATGCGCCCCTTAAAATGCCCTTTACCTCGTTATGAACCCATATTCAGTGCCACGGCTATTTCGTCAGTTGCCGTCATTGCCGGACAATTCGGAAGGGTATTCATTTGAATCTTGATGGTTTTTTCAGGCACATTCATCCAGATCCGTTCAATGCATTGGCGCAGGGCCACAATTTTTTCCTGCGGCAGACCCTGAGTCAGCGTATACTCCAACCCGGCGATGAACTTGGGCTTAGGATGCTATTTACCAGAAAATAATATAGAATACGGCAACCGCGGCGATCACGCATGCACCTGCGATCTTAACATCAGTGGCAGTTTTGATTTCAAGATCTTCGCGGACTGGCAATTTCTTGGGTTCTGGGAGTGGTTTTATCAGCGTGATCAAAGCCATAATCGCGATGACAATCACAAATGACAGTCCCACCTGAATCAGAAAATGGATATTCGGTGCAAAATTCTGGAACAAGCCGTAAATGATCGGACCGGAAACTAATGCAGTCACACCCGCCGCACCAGGGGCCTTTTTAACGATGATGCCGAATAAAAAGGCTGCGACAACACCCGGCCAGATATAGCCTTGAAACTGCTGGATAAATTGAAAGACCCCGCCGAACCTGGGGTTGTCCAGTATCGGAGCAAGCAAACAGCCGATGACCACGAATACCATCGTCATCACTCGTCCCAACAACAACAATTGTTTTTGCCCGGCACCGCGGTGGAACATGCGGTTATAGACATCCATTGTAAAGATGGTCGATGCTGAATTCAACATCGATGCCAGGGAACTGATCACCGCACCTGCGATCGCGGCAAACATAAACCCGCGTAACCCCTG
>CALKKA010000093.1 GCA_937995495.1 uncultured Phycisphaerae bacterium | reverse complement strand
ACACGTCTTGTTTTCTGCCTGAATCAGTTCTCGATTTGCCAGGCAATCATGGATCATGATAAGAAAGCTAGTGCGTTCAGATGGCTCCTCTTGTGAAAGTTTTCGGCCGAGCCAGTGCCGGACAACTTCTGCGGTGTTAACAGTCAATCCTTTTCCAAAGATCTCTAAAAGCTTGCTCATTTAGTTGTTCCCTGTCAAAAATGTAATATCTCGCTCTATGGGCAAAGAAATTATCGTCTTGTAAGGGGTGCGGATTAATCGGGGAGTCTAAAACTGGGCCGTAAATATTTGTAATACAAGGTGGTTATGATAATGGTGCAGGATATAACGATTGTCGGGGCAAAAACCCTGATTATCGGAACTAATCAAGTCGCCAGTGGTTTGTTTCTGCGAAACAGAAAGTGGGCTGAGTTATTGCTGAAGCCCTTGTTCAATTTCACTTAAATAGGTCAGCGTCCGCTCCAGTTGATCCGTCAGATGTTTGAGTTTAAGCATGGTTTTAACACGGGTTAACAACTCCCATTTATTCACCGGCTTGCTCAGGAAGTCATCGGTTCCCGAGTTAATCGCCCTTTCGATATCCCCGATCTCGCTCAGCGCTGTGACCATAATAATCGGGATTTCGGCTGTTTGAGGGTTATTTTTGATTCGTTTACAGACTTCGAACCCACTGATTTTGGGCATCATGACATCCAGAAGCACCAGGTCAGGTGGGTCATTTTCAATACTATCAAGTGCCTCCTGCCCCCCTTCTGCCGAAACTGTCTCACAGTCAATGTCCTCAAGATAAGCCAGAATCAATTCAAGATTCTGTAAATTATCATCAACGACCAGAACTTTCGGAGTTTGGGTTTCATTGTCGGGCATCATTATTTCCTTGCTGCGGGCATCATCATCTAGTTATCAGAGCGAAGAATTTACCCTATTGATCCAGAATTGTCAACAGAATACCCCATCGCTGATTCAAACAAGATGCGGGTCGTCTTTTAGTTGTTGATCCACAGATTCATTTGCTCAAGAAAAAAACAGGAGATCGCCGATATTATATTAACTGATACTCTAAGATGCGTGCATTGAGAACCGAAAACAACCTTCTTTGGGAGAGGGAAAATTGACCCGTTTACTTGAAAATCGAAAATCTCTATACCAACAGATCGTTGACAGCCAAATGCAGTTTGAGGCCGTGGACGCGAAGTTGCAGCAATTACAACCTCTGGCAAACCTTGGCATGGCTTGGGCGATGACTGCTCATGAATTAAATAATCTCCTCACTCCCATTGTAAGCTATGCACAATTGGCACTGCAGAATCCGCAAGATGTTGAATTGACCGAAAAAGCCCTGAAGAAAGCCGAGCGTTTGAGTACACAGGCAGGAAAGATGCTTGAGAAGGTCATGGCCCTGGCGAATGCTGAAGAAACTCCAAAACAGGCCCACCTTTTATCGGCTTTGCTGGACGATGTATTGGGGTGTATTGGGAGGGACTTCGCCAAAGATAAGATCAAATTGGTCTTGGGATTTGATGATGCGCTTACGGTTTGGGCGGATGCTGGTTTTCTCCGACAGGTTCTGATGAATTTGATATTGAATGCAAAGTACTCGATGCGAGAAAAAGGCGGAACCCTCAAGATTACGGCATCCGAGGATGCTGAGTGTACGCGCATCGAGATCTCGGACACTGGATGCGGGATTGCCCCGGAGAAGCTGCTTGATATTTTCACCCCCTTCTATACAGATGGAAAGAAAAATGGAAACGGCTTAGGACTGGCCTTTTGTCAAAAGGTCATTGAATCGCATGGCGGATGTATATCGGTCGATTCTCAACCGAACCAAGGGACCCATTTCAAGATTTCATTGCCCCAATCAGATCTCTAAGCTATAATCCCATCGAAAATGGATATAGCATATGAGACAATTTTGGCATCGATATTTGTTGAACATCTTCTTTACATTGTTTTCATGATCGTGCTACTCGGCTGTTCCGCTTTTTTTTCAGGCTCGGAGACAGCATTCTTTCATCTGTCACAACGCACCGTTCGTCAGTTTGCCCAGTCGGGCAAAAAAATGGAACGCCTGACCGCGACAACGCTTGCCAGCCCCAGTCAGTTTTTGACCGCCCTGCTGTTCGGTAATATGCTCGTTAATGTTCTGTACTTTGCCTTGACCAGCATGATGAGTTTTCAATTTGGGCGATCGTCGGGACCTGTGGTCGGGACACTGGTTGCGATGAGTGGTTTTGTTTTACTCCTCCTGTTTGGTGAGATGTTGCCGAAATCGCTGGCCTACAAAAATGCCCGTCAATTTTGCCTTCTTACAGTTCCTGCCTGTTATCTTTTCCTGAAAATTCTTGGTCCATTGCTATTGATTATTGACCTTTTTATTGTTCAGCCAACGATTCGACTGTTTGTTGGGACCCCTAAAAAGGCTGATATTTCGATCAATCAGCTCAAAGTACTGTTAGATTCATCGCGACGCCAGGGGCTTATTAGTGGGAACGAAAACCAGCTTTTGGCTGAGATTCTGAAATTTAGTTTTCTCAAAGTCCGCCATGTGATGCAACCGCGTGTAGAAATGCCAAGCTGCTGCGTACGGACATCCGCGAAATCTGTAACCCAGGAGATGCTTGGCAAAAATATCACCCAAATACCCGTTTATACGAAATCGATCGATTCAATCGTAGGTTTGATCCATCTACGCGACTTGCTTGTTCATCCTGAGCGGTCGCTTTCAACCCTGGTCCGACATGCTCAATTTGTTCCGGAGCAGAAGTCAGTCGAATCGCTCATCGATTTTTTTCGGCAAACCAAAACGGATACCGCCATCGTCGTGGACGAATATGGCGGCGTTGCCGGATGGGTTGAGTTGGACGATGTTATGGAACAGTTGTTGGGTCCATTGGAAGAGGCAGACGAAGGGGAACCGATTGAACAAGTCGGTTCTATGGAGTATCGATTGCGTGCCAATCTACCCATCCATGAATGGATGGATGCATTTGGGATCGATATTAAACAAGAGCGTCAGGTGACAATTGGAGGTTTTGTTATCGCTCTCTTGGGCAGAATTCCCAAAGAAGGCGATGAAGTCCTCTTCAAAAACGTTCGATTTATTGTCGAACGCGTTAAACAGAACCGCATCCAGACGATTCTCCTGACCCTCAGTTCTCTTGATGAAACCCAAAAGGAACCACGCTAAAGATGATGGTATTGTCTCAGTTCATTCTTGTTTTATTGCTGTTACTGCTGAGTGCTTTTTTTGCCGGAACTGAAACGGGCATTTACAGGATCAGCCGGTTTCAGGTTCGCGTTGGCAGCGAAAATGGCCGGCCCATGTATAAAATGCTGCTTCGAATTCTACAGGATGGGCAGGGGTTGATC
>CALKKA010000092.1 GCA_937995495.1 uncultured Phycisphaerae bacterium | reverse complement strand
TCGTGATAAGCCTCCATGAGCATGTCGGCGTCAAAGGCCTTCACCATTTTCTTCCTGAATTTCTCAAAATAGATATGGCTTTGGCGTGGTTTGACCAAACAGGGGAAGTACGCATTTTTGCTGTAGGCCTCTGCTTCTTGTTGATCTTTTGGAATTGCCGTTTTTGGCAAAGGAATCCCCAAGGACTCTGCCAGTTGATAGGTGTAGGGTTTATCGATCGCCGCGCGAACCACATCCCAGTCCGGACATGCGACAAGATGGTGTGCTGAAAGTGCCTGGAGGTTGTTACCAACCGCCGCGAGTGTTCCATCATCACACGGGAACACGACACATCGGCCATGCTCGGTCGATAGACCGATCAGCAGTTTAATAAACTCTTCCTGGGCCTGTTCGGGGTGAGGTGCAGCAACTTTGTGTTTGACATACTTCGACACATATCCCATGTCATGGTTCTCGTAATACACCGCAATCACAGGAACCCCATTTTTGCCCAGTGCCCGGATGACGGCAAGGCCGGTATTGTGCGTTGATAAAACAACGGCCGGCAAGATGTGTTGACTGTCCGGTTTAGTTGCCATTGTGAGATGCTCCAAAAACTAACACTCTATTATTCTCCAAAGCGCTTCGACAAGCCTGACAGAGTGTATCGCCGTAGGGTTGCCGCCATGGGTTTTCACTAGCATGGTCGAAGTAATAATCCGCCATTTCACTGGGGCAGACATGCCAGTACTGGTCCGCATAGGTCTCTTTGACATACCGGAGGAAGTCGGCATAGTAGCTTATAGGATATTCCTCAGTCCCCAGGGTGCCCGCGTCAAAGCTCATATAATCAGGATGCGTTTTCAGGTGAGCCATTCCTCCATTTTGGGCGATCCAGTCCAGCTTTTCTTTCCACAATGCAAAGGATTTTTCTCTCATTAAAACATACAAGGCAAAATCCTGAGGGAGGGTGTAGGGGATCTCGATGTACTCGCGGCCGGTCTGGCAGTTATGGACACGGAATGGGAAAACCGTTCCGATTCCGCCGCCCTGAGGTTCAAATGGATCTGTATCATAGGTTGTAACCGCATATCGAATATTTAACTCAGGCGTCCACTCGAGGTTATGGTGGGCACACGGAGAACTGAAACCGCTGACATTCCACTGGTCCAGGTAGTCATTGATGGCTGAAACTCTCTGGCCAAACAGGCTTGCATTATTGTATAATTTTCCGTCATGGTTTAGGCCATGTACACCCACTTCAAATCCCTGCTCAGTCATATAATTTCTAAGCTGATCGCTGGTGGCATATCGTTCCGGCACAAAATAGAAAGCCGAACGAAACCCCAGTTCCCTTTCAATCTGAACCAATTGCCTGCATCGGTCACGGCCGGTGGGGCCTTCGACATCGTGCGTCAAAACAAGTGCAAAACGCTTTCTATCGGGCCACTGTGTCCCGGAAGCGATCCCTTTTGCCGCAGGCGCATGGATCGGCCAGGTTTGCCGATACTCATCTCGAAGCATCCGGATCCGGGCTCTACGCAAGCCCAACTGAACCCCCCGGGGGATCAGTGGTTTAGCGGTATAGTATATTTTTCTTAATAACATATAATCGTATAACCCTATTTGAAAATTGGATGCCTTCAGGAATCATCCCATATGCCGGTACAAAGCAGACCCGCATAATTTCAATGCGGGAACCGGGAGCAACTGGAAAATGCGCTGCTGTAATCGGTTTTCAGATGGTTGCGTGGTTACAAAATCATCATGCCTGAGGTCGTACTTATAATAATTAATGATTCTTTCCGCTGCTCCCCAGTCCGACTTAAATCGGCGAAGCCCGGTGTTATGGAGGGCCGTTCTGCCAAAACAAAAACTCTGGCAACCCTCAGCGGCATACCCTTTGATCGCTTCCCACATCACCAGATCATTGGCCCGCAGGTGCTGGAAAGACATGTCGGAGGCACCAAATTTATATAATGCCTTTTGTCTGAAATGGAAATAGATGCTTCCCGCAACCATCTTTTTTTGGTGCAACGCGAGGACCACTTTCCCCTGCCCTTTCGATATCACATGCTCAAATATCTTGTGGAAAAACCGATACGGTTGAGGCGGAACACCATGCCGTTTACGGGTTTGGCAATGCAATCGGTAATAGGCGTCAACGGCCTCGTTGTCTTGGGAATGGATAATCTGAATTTTTTCACTCTGTGCTTTTCGTATGTTGCGACGCTTGGACGACCGCAGCCTTGAGAATAGGTTCTCAGTATCGGATTCCAGTTTAAGCTCGTGGACACAATACTGTTGGTCCGGTTCGGCGTCAATGCCGTCGCCTCCACGAACCTGAATCCACTGCCAGCGGGACTGTTTCCCATGCTGCTGAGCGCTCTGCAAAAGCTGATCAAAGTCTGTCCCATTCTCAAAGATCGGCTCGCAGTAATCCGTGAAAGGCAGAGAAACCCCTCGTTTTCCGGTCAGGATGCTTTTGATCTCCATCAGCGGCAAGAGTGTTTTCATTGAACCTGAATTCAACGACCCGAAATACATCGGTTGGTAGCCATATGTTTCATACAGCACACGAGCCCAGGCCCGGCTATGGAAGAAATTGATCTTCTCGTGACGGGCCAATCTCTCATCCCAACCTTCGCAGGAAAGCGGATCCAGTATTTGAATAGAGTTTTGCATTATTCAGTTCAACACGATGTCAGCGATCATATTGGAGTTTAATTAATGACTGGCAGTGCCGTTTCAATGGCTTTGCAAACTGCTTTAATCTGAATGAAACTGAGTTCTGGGAACATTGGTAATGAAATCTGTTCTCGAGCACATGTCTCTGCGACGGGGAACGACCCTTCGGGGAGTTCCAGGTGCTCATAAGCCTTTTGCATGTGAAGCGGTACGGGGTAATGGATACCACAGGCGATCCCTTGCTCACTTAAGTGCTTCATTAGTGCATCACGATATTGGGTTCGGATGGCGTAAATGTGATACACATGCTTGCCATTAGCCGGGTCGACCGGTATGACGATATCCCCAATGTTCGAAAGTTGTTCACTGTAGTTTCGGGCATGTTGGCGCCGTGCCTGATTCCATCCTGCCAGGTACTTCAGTTTAACACTCAGAACGGCGCCTTGAATCCCGTCCATTCGGTCATTCCATCCTGCCACTGAGTGATAATATTTAGTCTCCTGGCCATGGTCGCGGTACATTCGCATCTTTTCAGCTAATTCGGGTTTATTGGTCGTTACCGCTCCTGCTTCGCCATAGGCACCCAGATTTTTACCAGGATAAAAGCTAAAGCAGCCCGCATCGCCCATGGAACCCGCCGTCCAGTCCTTATACTCGGCCCCATGAGCCTGGCAGGCATCCTCTATAACAAATAACCCATGGCTGTCAGCAATCCGCAGGATCTTTTCCATATCACAGACCTGTCCATACAAGTGGACGGGGATAACGGCTTTCGTCTGTGGTGTAATCGCATCCTCGAGAAGCTCTGGGTTCATGTTATAGGTTTCTTCATCAATATCAACGAAGATCGGCTTTGCCCCACATGCGGAAATGGCTTCAGCGGTTGCGATAAAAGTGTTGGGTGTGGTGATGACTTCGTCACCGGGTCCAATCCCCAGGCTAAATAATGCCAATCTCAGCGCGGATGTACCACTTGAGCAGGCGATTGCATATTTGCAATTACAGAATGCCGCGAAATCTTTTTCGAACTGTTCAACAAAGGGCCCACCGGCAAAAGCAGTCTGCTTGATGACCTGATGAATGGCGGCGTTCATCTCGAGTTGAATCGGCTCATACTGTGCTTTCAAATCTAAAAATGGCACTCTCATTGTTTTCTCCCTTGTAAAAAATTAGTTTGAGTTAACATTCATTTTTCGTATACGTTTTGCAGGATTTCCTGCGACAACAGCATTTGCAGGCACATCAGCGATGACAACACTGCCGGCTCCAACAATCGCGTTCTGACCGATCGTGATGCCGCACAGCAGCGTTGAACCGGAACCGATCGATGCCCCTTTTTCAATCTTTGTGGGGATGCAAACCCAATCCTCTTCGGTCTGCAGGCCACCTGTCGTGTTGGTTGCACGCGGATATTTATCGTTGATAAAGGTCACGCCATGACCAATAAAGACATCGTTCTCGACAGTCACCCCTTCACAGATAAAAGTATGGCTGGAGATCTTACAGTTTCTGCCAATCTTTGAGTTTTTTTGAATCTCTACAAAGGTTCCGATCTTGCTGTTGTCACCAATTTCGCAACCATAGAGATTCACAAAATCGTAGATTTTGACATCTCTCCCCAACTTTACATCGAGAGCAATTCTTTTCAGTGAAGATGTATCCGGGCTCATCATTTTTTACTTTCGTGTTTCGCTTCGAGTTTGTATTTATCGATTTTGTTCTGGAACAGCATCACTTATCCTGGCAAAGCTGTATTTTCGTTTTTTTATTTCCTGTACCATCATTTTGATCGCAGTAAGATTTCTCTTCAGATCATTGTTAGTGTGGAGTGATCTTTCGTGAAGCAGTATCACTGCCCCGCCGGTTAACTGGTCCAGCACCGTCGCAGTAATCTGCTCCGGGGCTTGAGGTATGTAATCCTTCGGATCAATATTCCAAAAAGCAAGTTTTCGCCGGCAAAGGAGAAGATAGCAGAGAGTCAGCAAGTTCAGTTTTCCATAAGGCGGCCGCAACCAGAAGGTTTGCTTGAAATTGCTATTCTTTTTAATCATAAAACTGCCTCGAATTAGGTCCACCACACCACAAAAAGGTAGGCAACCGGAAGCATTAACATGTCGATAACCATGGTCTCCGATCTCATGGCCCTGTTTGATGATTTTGTGATATAAATCAGGATATTTTTTAATATTCTCACCAATCAGGAAAAATGTCGCTTTAACTCCTAAGTCCTCGAGTAATGCGAGTATGTCAGGTGTTGATTCAGGGTTAGGACCATCATCAAAAGTCAGGCAGACCTGATCGCTTTTTCCCATGGCTGAGATGAATCTTTTCCTCAAAAGATTTCGGACCAAATGGGGCAGTCCAAGATACAGG